>JBAVMZ010000476.1:0-9284 GCA_049690595.1 Occallatibacter sp.
GCTCGGGATAGAGGTGCCGCTCCAGCGCAGCCATCCGCCTGCGCGGCATCGTCCCCAACTCCGCAAGCCGCGCCAGTCCCGCCGCCGCGCCACCCAGCGCCCCGGTCACGAAGAGCAGGTCTCCGGCGCGCGCTCCGGACCGCAGCAGCGCTTTGCCCCTCGGCACAGCGCCCGTCAGCACAATGTCCGCCACCGCCACCGGCGACTCGGCCAGGTCGCCCCCGGCCAGCGGAACTTCGTAGCGGTCGGCCAGCGCCAGCAACCCGTCCAGAAAGCGCGTCACCCACGCCGCCCGTCGCGCCTCGGCCCGGGTCAGCTCCGCCGGCAGCCCCAACGAGAGAAAGGCCGCCACCGGCCGCGCGCCTATCGCCGCCAGATCGCTCAAACCCCGCGCCAGCGTCCGGTGCCCCACCGCCTCGGCCGGGTGCCACTCCAGCCGGAAGTGCCGGCCCTCGATCGAGAGGTCGGTGGTCACGGCCAGATCCTCGCCGGGCCGCACGCTCAGCAGGGCGCAATCGTCGCCGATGCCCAGCCGTACTCCGCTGCGTCCGCCGCCCCGCGCGCCTTCCCCGGCCCGCGCGCGAATCCGCCGCAGAATCTCCAGCTCTCCCGCCGCCCTGCCCTTGTCCGACCTGAAACCTGCCCCGCGCACCTTCTGAGAATAAGGCAAGGCGTCCCCCATTTGCCCCTGCCTTCGCCCAAGTGGGCCGCTTTGGCACCTATTTTGCAACAGTTTAGGCCGATTCGACCCAATCAAATCGATTGACCGTGCGAAGACAGGTCTGATAGGCTTAACCCACTGTTCATTGGAGCGCCCGGACGGGCGTGTGTGCTGTTGGGCCCTATGGCCTGCGTGCCTTGCGCTTTCTTAAGTACTTGGCGAATTGCGACCCCGCGCAGCGCGGGGATGTGAGGCTTGAATGCTACGCAAGCGCTATTACATTCTTTTTGTTGCCAGGGATGAGGACGGTAGAGTGCGCAAGATCGCGCTCCCGATCCATTATGTCTACGGCTTTGTGGCCGCCGCGCTCGTGGGCGCCTTCACCATCGTCGGCTTGGCCGGCTCTTACACCCGCATGCTGGTCAAGACCGAGAGCTTCAACCAGGTCCGCCAGGAACGCGAGACCCTCCGCAAGGATTACAAGCAGATGGCCCAGATCGCGCACGAGCGCGATGTCCAGGTGGCCTCGCTCGGCGCCCTTGCCAACGAAGTAGCCGCCCTTTACGGCTTGCGTCAGAGCAAACAAGCCGTCTCCCACGCGGCCGATGCCGCTGCCCGTCCCACGCCCACCAGCCTCGCTCTGACCGACAACGTCGACCAGCAGCAGGTCAAGCTTTCTGTTGACCAGTTCCTCTCCCTGCGCACCCAAGCCATGTCCGGGCGCGTCAGCCGCGCCTTGGAGAACGGTGTCTCGCCCGGCTTCACCGGTGACTGGGAGGCTCTGGCGGACGCTCCCTCGCTCTGGCCTGTCGAGGGTCGCCTCGGCTCCAGCTTCGGCTCCCGCCAGGATCCGATCAACGGCGAAGGCGCCTTCCACTCCGGCATCGACATCGACGCCCCCTGGGGCACCCCGGTCCGCGCCACGGCTGACGGCGAGGTCACAGGCGACAGCATGGGCGCCGGCTACGGCCGCCAGATCGTCCTCAACCACGGGCACGATGTCCTCACCGTCTACGGTCACCTCTCTTCGGTCGCCGTCATGGCCGGTCAGCACGTCAGCCGCGGCCAGGTCATCGGCTACGTCGGCCAGACGGGCCGCGCCACCGGTCCTCACCTCCACTACGAGGTCCGCGTCCACCACGTCCCGGTCAACCCGCACAAGTACCTGCGCCAGACCTGGAACCAGGTGGCCCTCACCGAACCCGCGGAGACCGTCGCGCAGAAGTAGCCAGCGTCCAGCATCGAGAACTCCCAGCGGCTCCCTCCGGGGAGCCGCCTCTGTCTGGACCGTTATCTTGAAAAGACTCGACTCAGACGGGCCGAAAGGACCAGAAACTCGGCGCCGTGGGCAAACCGAGGCAGAAATCAGACGTTCTTTCCTGCCTGTCAAACCCCTGGGGGACAGCTTCCCCGGAATGGCCTCCAGGCCGACGCCATATGCCGATGGCGCCATCTCTTCCGAGTTACACTAGACAGCCGCTGCACCCATCCGGTAGCTTGAAGCTCTCCGGAGGTCTCCGATGAACAACCAGCGGACCGGCGCCCCTTCGCCAGTCTTCCGGCCCAAGAAATCTGTCGCCCTCTCCGGCACGCCGGCCGGCTCCACGGCCCTGTGCACGGTGGGCCACTCGGGCAACGACCTGCACTATCGCGGCTACCACATCCGCGACCTTGCCGCGCGCTGTGAGTTCGAGGAGGTTGCCCACCTGCTGGTGCACGGCCGCCTGCCCAACGCGGCCGAGCTGGCCTCGTACAAGGCCAAGCTCGTTCCGCTGCGCAGTCTGCCCGCCGCGGTCAAGCAGGCGCTCGAGCTGCTGCCGCCCTCGACGCACCCCATGGACGTGCTGCGCACGGGCGTCAGCGTGCTGGGATGCATGTTGCCTGAGCCCGACTCGCACTGCGACAAGAGCGCCCGCGCCATCGCCGACGCGCTTCTGGCTTCGCTGGCCTCCGTGCTCCTCTACTGGTTCCACTACGCGCGGAACGGCCGCCGCATCGAGGTGGAGCGCTACGAGGACTCGATCGCCGCGCACTTCCTCCACCTGCTGCACGGCGCGGCGCCCAGCCCGGAGTGGACGCGAGCGCTACAGGCCTCGCTGATTCTCTACGCCGAGCACGAGTTCAACGCCTCCACCTTTACCGCGCGCGTCGTAGCCGGCACGGGATCGGACCTCTATTCGGCCATCGCCGGCGCCATCGGCGCACTCAAGGGCCCCAAGCACGGCGGAGCCAACGAGGTCGCTCTCGAAATCCAACAGCGCTACCGCACCCCGGACGAGGCCGAGCGGGACATTAGCCGGCGCGTCGCCGAGCGCGAGGTCATCATCGGCTTCGGCCACCCGGTCTATACCCTCTCCGACCCGCGCAGCGCGATCATCAAAGAAGTCGCTCGCGGCCTGGCCGAGCGGGCCGGCGACATGCGCCTCTTCGCCGTCGCCGAGCGCATCGAGCAGGTGATGATGGACGCCAAGCGCATGTTTCCCAACCTCGATTGGTATTCGGCCGTGGTTTACCACCAGATGGGGATTCCGGTGGAGCTCTTCACCCCGCTCTTTGTCATGGCGCGGACGGCAGGCTGGTGCGCCCATGTGATCGAGCAGCGCCAGGACGGCAAGATCATCCGGCCCTCGGCTATCTATACCGGCCCCGAGGATTTGAAGTTTGTACCCATCGGCGAGCGGGGATAACTCCGCGGCCCCGCCCCATTGCCGAAAAAGAACGAAGGAGCCAGAGTGTCCGCCCACCTCTCGAACGAACGCCCCGCACCGGATCAGGTGCTTGTCGATATCTCCGATTATGCACTGAGTTACGAAGTCACCAGCGAACTGGCCTGGACCACCGCGCAGCACTGCCTCATCGACACGCTGGGCTGCGGCCTCGAGGCGCTCGAATACCCGGCCTGCACCAAGCTCCTTGGCCCCATCGTACCCGGCACAGTGGTCCCCAACGGCGCGCGCGTGCCGGGCACGAGCTACCAGCTCGACCCCGTGCAGGCCGCATTCAATATCGGCGCCGTGATCCGCTGGCTCGACTTCAACGACACCTGGCTGGCCGCCGAGTGGGGTCATCCCTCCGATAACATCGGCGGCATACTGGCCGTTGCAGACTGGCTCTCGCGCACCGCGCTGGCCGCGGGTAACGAACCTCTGACCATGCGCCGCGTGCTTGCCGGAATGACCAAGGCCCATGAGATCCAGGGCTGCCTGGCTCTGGAGAACTCCTTCAATAAGGTTGGCCTCGATCACGTGGTTTTGGTGAAGGTCGCTTCGACAGCGGTGGTCTGCGAGTTACTCGGACTTAGCCGCGAGCAGACGATCGACGCATTGTCGCTGGCCTGGGTCGACGGCCAGAGCCTGCGCACGTACCGGCACGCGCCCAATGCCGGCTCGCGCAAGAGCTGGGCGGCGGGCGACGCCACCAGCCGCGCCGTGCGTCTGGCGCTGATGGCGCGTGCGGGCGAGATGGGCTATCCCTCGGCGCTGACCGCAAAAACCTGGGGCTTCTACGACGTCAGCTTCCGCGGACAGCCCTTCCGCTTCCAGCGGCCTTACGGAAGTTACGTGATGGAGAACGTCCTCTTCAAGATCAGTTACCCGGCGGAGTTTCACGCGCAGACCGCCGTCGAGGCCGCCGTCGCCGTTCACCGGCGGCTGGCCGAGCGCGGTCTCAACGCCTCCGTCATCCGCTCCATCACCGTACGCACGCACGAGGCCTGCCTGCGCATCATCGACAAGAAGGGCACGCTGACCAACCCCGCCGACCGCGACCACTGTGTGCAGTACATGATCGCGATTCCGCTGCTCTTCGGGCGGCTCACTGCGGCCGACTACGAGGACTCGATGGCGCTCGACCCGGTCTGGGGCCGGCGCGTCGACGCGCTGCGCGAGCGGACCACCTGCATCGAAGAGCCTCAATACACCGCGGACTACCACGACCCGGAGAAGCGCTCCATCGCCAACCGGCTCGTCGTCGAGCTGAACGACGGCACGGTGCTCGACGAGACAGTCGAGTACCCGATCGGTCACCGCCGCCGCCGCGTCGAGGGCCTGCCGCTGCTGATTGAGAAGTTCCGGACCAACCTGCGCCGCCGCTTCAGCGAGGAGCGGCAGCAGCGGATTCTCGCGGCCTCGCTTGACCGGGCGATCCTGGAGGCGATGCCGGTTAACGAGTATGTTGATATGTATGTGGCGGAGTAGAAGGGAAGTAACGCGGGCCGGAGGCGCGCTCCGCCGCCGATGCGCTATACTCGGTTCCGCGGAAACAAAGCGAGGAGGTTGTTTGAGATGCGGTTCGAATCGATTCTGAAGGGTGCGGCGGCCTTTGCGCTGGCCGTCACCATGCTGGCGCCGGCGGCTGTGAAGGCGCAGGGCGGCGATACGGTGCTGAAGCCGGCGGATACGCAGAAGGTGCTGCCGGCCGCGGTCTACTACCGCGGCCAGTCGGCCACCACGCAGTTGCGCAACTCGGGCGGCGTCAAGTTCGCCGACGGGTACTTCCTGCTGGCCACTCTGGTGGACACCAGCGGCTACTCCTCCGACGTCGCGGCGAAGTACCAGGCCTATTTCGTCACCGAGGTGCCGATCAAGCTCGGCGGACAGAACCTGGCAGCGGGCGTCTACGGCGTGGGCTTCATCGGCGACAACAAGTTCGTGGTCACCGACGTGGGCGCGCACGATGTCTTCACCGTCAACACCGCCACCGACGAGAGCCTCAAGCGGCCCATGCCGCTGCAGGTGGTGGCCGACCCGGCCGGCGGCTTCCGCCTCTACGCCGGCCGTCGCTACGTCATCTTCAGCCGCTAGGCATTTAACCGTGTGAAGTTGCACCAAAGATGGGTGCCCCAAGGTCCGGTTTTGAGGCCTGGGATAGCACGAAATCAACGTGTGAATCCACTCGGTCGGCGACCTGTCTTGGTTTCCGCGCCTTCCTGCAAGGCTGGTGCATCGCCGCCGGCCGCGCCGGGACGCGGCGACGCTGAAGTTCGCCCGATGACCAACTTCCGCAGAGGCCACGCTCCGCAGATCCGCGGGGCGTGGCCTTTGTCTTTCTCCCCCACCGCCAGGTGACAGGGCTGGCAAAGCCGTCCTGCGGTGCGATAGACTCCACTCGCGGTCTCCCCGCTCGCGACCGCCCTTCCCCTCCCGCAGACGATGAACGCCAAAGATGGAGTTTTGCCATGGCTTTGAAGCTGACCGTGAATAACGTGCCGGCAACGGTGGATGCACCGCCGGATATGCCTCTGCTGTGGGTCCTGCGCGACCTGCTGAATCTGAAAGGCGCCAAGTTCGGGTGCGGCCTGGGACTCTGCGGCGCCTGCACGGTGCATGTGGGCGGCCACGCGGTGCGCTCCTGCATGACGCGGGTGGGCTCGGTGGCGGATGAGCCGATCACCACGATCGAAGGGCTCGCGGCCGAGGGCGATCACCCGCTGCAGAAGGCGTGGGAGACGCACGATGTGGCGCAGTGCGGCTACTGCCAGAGTGGCCAGATCATGACGGCGGCGGCGCTGCTGGGACGCACGCCCCACCCCACGGACGAGGAGATCGACACGGCCATGAGCGGTAACCTGTGCCGCTGCGGCACGTATCCGCGCGTCCGCGAGGCGATCCACTCGGCTGCCGGCGCTGTTGCCGCGAAGAAGTAGGAGGGAGGCTCGAACCATGCACATCGACCGCAGATCGTTTCTCAGGTTGAGCGCACTTGCCGGCGGCGGCCTCGCTCTGGACCTTTACCGCTCGCCTCTGGCCATGGGGCAGAGCATCGGCACGGAGGCTCCGCTGACACCGCAGGCCTTCATCCACATCGCTCCCGACGGGGTAACGACGATTATGGCGCGGGCTTCGGAGTCCGGCCAGGGCATGCGCAACATGCTTCCCATGCTGATCGCCGAGGAACTCGACGTGGACTGGAAGGACGTGCGGGTTCAGCAGGCGGAGCTGAACGAGAAGAAGTATGGCATCCAGTTCTCCGGCGGCTCGATGAACACGCCTCTGGGCTGGGAGCCGATGCGCCGCGTGGGTGCTGCCGGACGGCAGTTGCTGACTACCGCGGGCGCCCAGAGCTGGGGCGTGCCGGAGGGGGAGTGCACGACGCAGGCCGGGCGGGTTTTGCACGCTGCTTCGGGCCGCTCGCTGGGGTACGGAGAGCTGGCCGAGAAGGCCGCCGCGCTGCCTGCGCCCGCGCTGGACAAGGTCAAGCTCAAGGACCCCAAGGACTACAGGATCGTCGGGCACTCGCAGCCGGGCGTGGACCTGCACGCGATCGTGACCGGCAAGCCGCTGTTCGGCATCGACGTCGAGTTGCCCGGCATGTTGTACGCCGCGATCGAGAAGGCGCCCGTCTTTGCCGGCAAGGTGAAGAGCGCGAATCTGGAGGAGGTGAAGGCGCTGCCGGGCGTGCGGCACGTGCTGGTGATCGACGGCGGCATCAAGCCCGGTCCTGCCACTCCCTGGGAGCCGGGGATGGAACCGGGCATCGCCATTGTGGCCGACAATTGGTGGCAGGCGCAGCAGGCGCGCAAGCGGCTCAAGGTGGAATGGGATTTGGGTCCGGCGGCGGGGCAGAGCTCGGAGGGCTTCACGAAGCGCGCCGAGGAGCTGCTGGCCGCCCCGCCGGCGACCCTGGTACGCAAGTACGGCGACGTGGACGCCGCGCTGAAGTCGTCGGCCAAGGTGGTCGAGGCCACTTACCACTACCCGTTCGTGGCTCACGTCACGATGGAGCCGCAGGGAGCGACGGCGCACTGGAAGGACGGCAAGCTGGAGATGTGGTCGACCAGCACGCTTCCCGTGGACGGCCGCGGGCTGGTGGCGCGGACGCTGGGCATCGAGGAGAGCGCGATTACGACGCACATGATGCGCTCGGGGGGCAGCTTCGGCCGGCGGCTGCAGAACGACTACCTGGTGGAGGCCGCGTGGATCGCCAAGCGGGTGGACGCGCCGGTCAAGTTGCTCTGGTCGCGCGAGGACGACATCGGCCACGACGGGCTCCGGCCGGGCGGCACGGTTGGGCTGAAGGCAGGGCTCGATGCGCAGGGCAAGCTGACGGCGTGGCGGCATCACCTGGTGACCTTCGGCGACGGCAAGCAGTTGGCTTCAGGCGGCGGCATCGGGCAGGACTCGTACCCGGCAGGCTTCCCCCCGGCCTACGCGCTCTACACCTCCGCGCAGCCGCTGACGCTGCGCACCGGCGCCCTGCGCGCACCGGGCGACAACGCCTACTGCTGGGTGGCGCAGTCCTTCCTGGACGAGGTGGCGCACGCCGCCGGCCGCGATCCGCTCGAGTTCCAACTGGAACTGCTTAGCAACAAGCAAATGGCCTGGTCGGCGGGCGAGCACGACCCGGTGGGCGACCACGAACCGAGCGGTGAGCGGGCTCTGGTCGCCGAGCGCTTCAAGGGCGTGCTGGAGATGGCGGCCGACAAATGCGGCTGGGCGAAGCGTAGCAAGGAGCCGGGCCGCGGGATGGGCATTGCCGCCTGGTTCTGCCACCTGGGTTACTTTGCCGAGGTGGCCGAGGTCAGCGTGGACGCGCAGAACCGGGTGACCGTGCAGCACGTCTGGGTGGTGGGCGACGCAGGATCGCAGATCGTCAACCCCGGCGCGGCGGAGAACATCACCATGGGCGGCGTTGTGGAGGGGATGAGCCATCTCGGCCAGGAGGTCACCCTCGCCGACGGCCGCATCCAGCAGTCGAACTTCCACAACCATCCTCTGATGCGCATGCGCCAGACGCCGAAGATCGAGGTCTTCTTCCGCAAGACCGACTACTCACCCACCGGCCTGGGCGAGCCGGGTCTGCCGCCGGTACTGCCGGCAATCACCAACGCCATCTTCGCCGCAACGGGCAAGCGTATCCGCACGCTGCCCCTGCAGAAGAGCGGCTTCACCTTTGCGTAAGAGAAAGAGGACGAGCATGGGCAAGACACTCACTTTGGTTTGCGCGGCGCTTCTGCTGCTGGCGGCTGGCGGGCCGAACTCCGCTGCACAGGGCACGGCCACACCTCCAGCGCCGGCCACGACTCCGGTGGGTCACTGGAAGACGATCGACGACGCCACCGGCAAGGAGAAGTCGGTGGTGGTGCTCTGGATGCAGGATGGCCAGCTCTTCGGGCGCGTGGAGAAGATCCTCGATCCCGATCCCGGCAATCCGGAAGAGAAGTGCCTGAAGTGTTCCGGCGACCTCAAGAACAAGCCCATCGCCGGCCTGCAGATTCTCTGGGGCCTGCACCCGAATTCTGCCGACGCGAAAGGAGCGGAATGGGCGGGAGGCTTCATCCTGGATCCGCATAGCGGCACCAGCTACAAGTGCCTCATCGCCCTCGAAGACAACGGCCGCAAGCTCAAGGTTCGCGGCTTCATCGGCTTCTCGCTTCTGGGCCGGACGCAGTACTGGTACCGGGTGGACTGACGCAGTCCGCTTTGTGCGCCGAGTGAGCGCGGCCAATGGCAAAGACATGGGCCTCTCTGTGTAGAGGCCCATTCTGAAGGTATGGAAATCGCCTTTTAGAGCGGCTCCAGAATAGGTGTGCCCTGGCTGAGATTGTGCAAGGTCGCCGCTCCCTGATGGTCGCGTCGACTTGAGAGCACTGCTTTCGGGGTATAGCTATTCTGGAACCGCTATA
>JBAVMZ010000477.1:0-2467 GCA_049690595.1 Occallatibacter sp.
GCTTGAATGGGGGTGCGGCGGCGGGTTTGAATGGGGGTGCGGCGGCGGGTTTCGCGCTCACTTTCGCGACCGCGGCAGGGACGGGCGCTGGGGTTTGCGGTTCCGCTTCGTCGCCAAGGAAGCGCTCGTCTTCCCGGCCGGGGATGGCGGCGCGCATCCAGGTCATCCAGATGGGCAGGGCGGCGCGGGCGCCGGTTTCCTTCTCGCCGAGGGATTCGCGGCTATCGAAGCCGACCCAGACGCCGCAGGTGACCGAGGGGGTGAAGCCGAGGAACCAGGCGTCGGTGTAATCGGAGGTGGTTCCGGTTTTGCCGCCGACGGGGTGCTTGAGCTGGGCGGCGGCGGCGCCGGTGCCGTGGGCGGTGACGGCGCGGAGGAAGGTCATCATGGTGCGGGCGGTGGGCTGCGAGATGACCTCGCGGACCTGGGCCGGCTCCTCGGCCAGCACGATGCCATCGGCGTTGGTGACCTTGCGGATGAGGCGGGGCTGGACGCGCAGGCCGTCGTTGGGGAAGACCGCGTAGCTGGCCACCTGCTCCTCGAGTGTGATCTCGGCGGCGCCGAGGGCGACGGGCAGGTAGGCGGGAATCTGCGAGGTGACGCCAAAGCGATGGACGAGGTCGATGACCTTGTGGATGCCGACGCGGGCGGCGAGCTTGAGGGCGGGAATGTTGCGCGACTCGGCGAAGGCGTTGACCAGGGTCATCGCGCCCTTGTAGTCGTTCTCGTAGTTGTGGGGGGAGTAGCCGCCGAAGCTGACGGGCGAGTCGACGATGGTGTCGCCGGGCTGGGCTCCGCCCTCGACGGCGGCGGTGTAGACGTAGGGCTTGAAGCTGGAGCCGGTCTGGCGCTCGGCCTGGGTGGCGCGGTTGAACTGGGAGACGGCCCAGTCGCGGCCGCCGACCATGGCGAGGACGTTGCCGGTGGCGTTGTCAACGGCGAACAGGGCGCCCTGGGCGCCGGAGTCCTGCTCAAGGGTGGCGCGGCGGGCTGTGCCCTCCATCTGCTCGCTGAGATGGACATAGAGGACGTCGCCGGGCTTGAGGAAGGCATCGGCGTAGCGGTGGCCGGTCCAAGCCCAGTCCTCGGGCAGCAGGACGATTTCCTCGGCGCCGGCGCGGGCGCGGACCTCCATGGGCAGGAGACGGGTGACGAGGACGTGGACGTAATCGCCGGGCGAGGTCTTCATGGCCCAGTCGGGGTGCTTCCAGTCTTCGAGCGTTTGGCCTTCGGCGAGGATGTTCTCCTGCTTGCCCTTCCATCCGTGGCGGCGCTCGTAAGTGGCCAGGCCATCGGCGACAGCCTGGTTGGCGACGCGCTGGAGGTCGAGGTCGAGGGTGGTTTCGACCTTTAGGCCGGCCTCGTGGACCTGCTCGGCGCCGAAGCGCTTTTCGAGCTCGCGACGGACTTCTTCCTGGAACCAGGGGGCCACGGCCATCTCCGGCTGCGAGATGCGCAGACCGAGCGGGGCATTGCGGGCCTGCTCGGCCTGCTGGTGGGTGATGGCGTGGTCCTCCTCCATCTCTGTGAGGACGAGGTTGCGGCGGTGGATGCACTTGTCCGGGTTGAGCAGGGGGGAGAAGGCGACGGGGCCTTTGGGCAGGCCGGCGAGCATGGCCGCCTCGGTGAGCGAGAGGTCGCGGGCGTGCCTGGCGAAGTAAAACTGGCTGGCCGCCTCAAAGCCGTACTGGCCGTGGCCGAGGTAGATCTGGTTGCCGTAGAGGGTGAAGATCTGCTGCTTGGTGAAGGCGCGCTCGATCTGGATGGCGAGGTAGGCCTCCTGGAGCTTGCGGGCGGGGGTGCGCGCCGAGGAGAGGAAGAGGTTGCGGGCCAACTGCATGGTGAGGGTGGAGGCGCCCTGGGCGCGGCCGTGGGAGCGCAGGTCGTGCCAGAGCGCGCCGACGACGCGGAAGACGTTGATGCCCCAGTGAGACTCGAAGGTTTTGTCTTCAATGGAGAGGACGGCCTGGCGCAGGACGGGGGCAAAGTCGTCGTAGCCGACGACGGCGCGGCGTTCGAGGGCAAAGGAGCCGATGACGCGGCCCTTGATGTCGTAGAGGTCTGTTGTGGTCGAGGGGCGGTAGCGCTCGAGGTCGTGAATCTGCGGGAGGTCGACGGAGTAGACCAGGGTGAGGCCAGCCAGCGAGCCAGTGACGACCGCAAGGAGGAGCAACGCCACCAGGGTGACCTTGCCGGCCAGCTTGCGGCGGCGGCGGGCAGGGATCACCGGCAACGGGACGAACCTTCGGCGCCTGGGGACGCCGGGGTCGGGAGGCTGGATGGGGTAGACAGCCAAGCGCTTCAGGCCTCCGGGAGCATTCCTTCGGGAAACCGGGGAGAAAATGCTTCAGCCCCAAGGCTAGCACGGTCCACGTGTGGATTTGCCCGCTGCGCGAAAGTGCGAACCAGCGCGGGCAAGGGCGGGAAGGCGGTTCATTCCGGGATGGAAGGCTCAGCGCAGCCATTG
>JBAVMZ010000478.1:0-6920 GCA_049690595.1 Occallatibacter sp.
AGGTCAGCCTCCAGTTCGGCCCCAGCTACAGCCGCTTCTCCCTGGAACTCTTCGGCACGCAGGCCGCAGCCACCGTCGACTTCGACCGCAACACCTTCCTGCTCCATCGGCATCTGCCCGCCGGCCAGGACTTCGACACCTACGGCCAGCTCCACAACGAGGCGCGCTCCCTCGCCGCCCAGGCCCGTTCCACCCTCGCCGACTACATCCTCACCAAGGCCAAACTCCGCCAGCGTGGCAACCCCTACGGCGCCTCCATTGCCCGCGCCATGGAGGCCTTTTACGTCGCCGGCGAGCCCGACAGCCGCACCTCAGGCCGGCTCGGTGCACGCTCCATCGAAATCTGCGAGCGGATGGGCGACCTGGCCAACTTCCCTCCCCAGGAGACCGCCCCAGCCCCCGCCATCGTCTACGCCGCGCCCAGCCAACCCGCCCCCGAGCTGCTCATCCTCGGAGCCACCGGCTTCATCGGCCGCGAGGTTGTGCGCCAGCTTGCCGCCGCGGGCCGCCGGGCGCGCCTGCTGGTCCGTTCCGCCGCCGCCCTCCCCGCCGAACTTCGCACCGGCCCCATCGAGGTGGTGCGCGGCGACTTATCGAGCCGCGAAGACCTGCTGCGCGCGCTCGACGGCGTCCGGAGCGTCCTGCATCTGGCCCGCGCCAACGTCAAAACCTGGGCCGACTACCAGCGCTACGAAATCGAAGCCACGCGCCGGGTGGCCGAGTGCGCCCTCGAAGCCCAGGTTGAGCGCCTCGTCTACACCGGCACCATCGACAGCTACTACGCCGGCCGCCGCGCCGGAGTCATCACCGAGGCCACACCGCTCGACCCGCGCATCCAGAGCCGCAACCTCTACGCCCGCGCCAAGGCCGCCTCGGAACAGCTCCTCATGGCCCTGCACCGCGAACGCGCTCTCCCCGTCGTCATCCTCCGCCCCGGCATCGTCATCGGCCGCGGCGGCAGCCCCTTTCACTGGGGCGTCGGCATGTGGTGGAACGACGCCGTCTGCCAGATCTGGGGCGACGGCACGAACAAGCTCCCCCTCGTCCTCGTCGAAGATGTCGCCCGCGCCCTGCTCGCCGCCCGCTTCGTCCCGGGCCTCGAAGGCCGCTCCTTCAACCTCGTCGCCGATCCCTGCCTTTCCGCCCAGGAGTATCTCGACGCCCTCGACCGCGCCGCCGGCATCCAGATCGACCGCCGCCCAACCCCCATCTTCAGCTTCTATTGGCGCGATCTCCTCAAGTACTGCGTGAAGATTGCCCTCCGCCACCCCGAGCGCCGCCTCCCCAGCTACCGCGACTGGGAGAGCCGCACCCAGCGCGCCCGCTTCGACTGCTCCGCCGCCAAAGCCGCCCTCGACTGGCGCCCCTCGAGCGACCCCGAGACCCTCATCCGCCAGGGCATCGAAATCCCCGTCCACGAGTTCCTGGCATGATCGAGTATTTCCTTCGGATAGGAGTCAGCGCCGCAGTTGTGCTTGCGTTTCTGTTTGCATTTGTTCAGACGCTGCAGTTCTTCCGCCGCCGATCACTGAATGAGCTCGCCGCCAGATACGGAATCGCACCCATCCCGCGCAAGCTGGCGCCCATTTTTCCGAACGCCGCCTCGAAGGCGGCTTTGAGTGACATCAAGGGACTGACTCGCAACTCCTATTTCAGCGAGATGAGCCTGGTGCGGAACGTCCTGGATGGAGAGGTGGCCGGTAGGCGTGTGTTGATCGCGGATACAGTGCTCGGGAATTGGGGGTCCAGGGGTAGCCATTGCACGATTCTCGCGATCAGGACGGAGGGCCAGGAATTGCGAATTCTCAAGCCTCCAAAAGGCCTTTGGTTCCGGAAGATCCGGGACTGGACGGTCCTTTCCCGGGGCCGCATCCTGATGCTCAGTTGGACAGATGCTCAGTTGGACCTTGAGCGCCGGCCAGATCGAGAGTATCCTGGCCGATCTCGCCTCCCAGAGCCTCCATAATTGACATCGGAGAGCTTCGCGGCCTCGCAATAGGCCATAGCTCAGCGCATGACCTTCGCCGTAACCGCGCGAAACCACGTCACCAGTTGCTCCTCTGGCATTACGCCGGAAGCAACCGCCAGCATGGTGCTGACGACGGCCTCGTCGGGCGCGTCCACCGCGTATCCGTTCAGATCGAGAAAGGTCTCGGCGACCACCCAGGCCGTACGCTTGTTCCCGTCGAGGAAGCCGTGATTGCCGCAGAGCCTGAAGGCATACGCAGCCGCCAATCGAGCCGCGTCCGGTTTCTCGTACGCAACCAGGTTGAGAGGCCGGGCCAGCGCCGAGTCCACCACGGCCAGATCCCGCACCCCCGGAATTCCCCCGTGCTCCGCGATCTGTTCGTCGTGGATGGCAAGGACAGCGGCGAGCGGAACCCATACCCACCGGCCGGATTTCACCTTGCCAGCTCCCGCAGCGCGTTCCTGCGCCGCTTCATCACCTTGCGGGCCGACTCCATGGCCGCTTCGAATTCAGGGTCGAAGGGAGTCACCCGGAAGCCGTCCTTCTCTTCCGTAAGAAAGAGCGAGTCGCCCTTGCCGACCTTCAGGCGCGACAGGGCTTCCTTCGGCAGGATTACCCCCACGGAGCTTCCAATCGTGGTCAGTTTCAGTTTCAACATTTTGACGCCTCTCGCTCCATAGTCTAACAGATGTTATAACGTCAGTTGCAGAACAGTTGCAGCTCCCTCATCGAACCGCCGCCACACTCCTCCATCGCCATCGCCAGCTCCGCCTCCATCCGTCTCGAACCCAAGCCGCCCAACAGGCGTACTCTTGGATGGACCGCTCCTGTGCCCAGGACCCCCGTCCGAAACGAGGAAAGAATGCCCCACACCATCGACTGGCAGCAACTCCCCGGCTCTCCCCGCAAATCCCGCGGAGGCTGGAAGATCTGGTCCCTCCTCGCCCTCCTCATCGTGGTTTTCCTCTTCGGTCGCAGCATCGTCTCCTGGTGGGTCGACCTCCTCTGGTACCAGTCGCTCGGCTACGAGCAGGTCTTCTGGACCGCGCGCCTCACCGCCTGGACCACCTTCGCCCTCTTCTTCGTGCTTACCTTCCTGATCCTCTACGGCGTCTTCGCCCTGCTGCTGCGCGCGCACCGCGACGATCTGCCCAGCGCCCACACCATCGTCGTTGCCGGCCGCGAGGTGACTCTTTCCCTCATTCCCGTGCTGCGCCTCGCCGCCGTGGCGGCCTCGTTGCTTGTGGCCCTCGCCGCGGGCGGCGCCATGTCCTCCGACTGGCAGACCCTCGCTCTCTGGTGGCACGCTCCCACGGCCGCCGGTCCCGCCGATCCCATCTTCGGCCTGTCGCTTGCCTTCTACCTCTTCACTCTGCCCGCATGGCAACTCCTCCTCGGCTGGCTGCTCACGCTGGCTGTCGTCAGTTGTCTCTTTGCCGGCGCCTTTCTCGTCATCGCCGGCGGCGCGCGTGTATTCGCTTCCGATCTGCGCTCGCAGCCTATGCCCCTGCGCGGCCTCTCGGTCGCCGTCGCTTTCCTGCTGCTGGTCGCCGCGCTGCGCGTCTGCCTCGGCCGCTATGCGCTGCTCTTCGACCACCACACCATCTTCGACGGCGTCACCTACACTGACGCGCACGTCCTCGTCACCGGCAAGCTCGTTCTGGCTGGGGCGCTGCTTCTGGGTGCGCTCATCGCTCTCTTCGGCGCGGCCGTTGCCCCGCGCGTCCGCTGGCTCGTCGCTTCCGTGCTTCCCGCCGTCCTCTGCTATGTCTGTGTCGGCCTCGCCGCCTGGTATGTCTCCAGCTTCCTCGTCAAGCCCAACGAACTGGTCCGCGAGCAGCCCTACATTGCCCACAACATCCAGCTCACCCGCCAGGCCTTCTCGCTCGACACCTTCGACCTGCGCGAGTTTCCCGCCGAAACCACCGTCGAGGCCACCGAACCCGCCAACAACCAGCCCACGCTCCAGAACATCCGCCTCTGGGACTGGCACGCCCTCCAGGACACGCTTCGCCAGATCCAGGAGATCCGCACCTACTACGACTTCCCCGACATCGACATCGACCGCTACCCCATCGCCGGCCAGATGCGCCAGGTCATGCTTGCCACCCGCGAACTCAACGTGGAAAAGCTCCCCGAGTCCAGCCGCAACTGGATCAACGAGAAGCTCATCTACACCCACGGCTACGGCATCACCATGAACCCGGTCAACGGCTTCACCGCCGAGGGCCTGCCCACGCTGCTGCTCTCGAATATGCCCATCCAAGCCTCGGTCCCCGGCCTCAACGTCACCCGCCCCGAGATCTACTTCGGCGAGCTGACCAACACCGACGTCTACGTCAAGACCCGCCAGCAGGAGTTCAACTATCCCCAGGGCGACACCAACAACCTGACCACCTACGCCGGTTCGGGCGGCATCGAGATGGGCGGCTTCCTCCGCCGCGTCCTCATCGCCTTCGACCGCGGCGACGTGGCCAAGGTGCCCTTCTCCGACGATGTCAACGCCCACTCCCGCCTGCTCATGCGACGCCAGGTCCGCGAGCGCGCCCAGGCCCTCGCGCCCTTCCTCACCTTCGACCGCGACCCCTACATCGTCCTCGGCGACGACGGCCGCCTCAGTTGGATGCTCGACGCCTTCACCTCCACCGACAGCTACCCCTACGCCACCCACTACTCGCTCGAAGGCCAGCCCATCAACTACCTGCGCAACTCCGTCAAGGTCGTCGTCGACGCCTACGACGGCACCACCACCTTCTACGTCTTCGACCCGCAGGACCCGCTGCTCGCCGCCTGGCGCGGCATCTTCCCGGAGCTCTTCCGCGACGCCTCCCAGATGCCCGAAGGCCTGCGCCGCCACGTTCGTTATCCCGAGTTGCTGCTGCGCCTCCAGGCCGAGGTCTACGGCCTCTACCATATGACCAACCCCGAGGTCTTCTATAACCGCGAGGACCTCTGGACCGTGGCCAGCGAGGTCGGCCTGGGAGAGAACGGCGCGCAGACCTCCCAGCCCATGCAGCCCAACTTCGTCCTCATGAAGCTGCCCGGCGAGCAGGGCGTCGAGTTCGTCGAGATCATGCCCTTCACCCCCGCCAACCGAAACAACCTCATCGGCTGGATCGCCGGCCGCTCCGACGGCGACCACTACGGAAAGGCGGTCGTCTACAACTTCCCCAAAACGCGCCTCGTCGACGGACCGCTCCAGATCGAAGCCCGCATCGACCAGAACGCCCAGCTCTCCGGCCAGTTAACTCTGTGGAACCAGCAGGGCTCGCACGTCCGCCGCGGCACGCTGCTCGTCATCCCCACAGGCCGCGCCCTGCTCTACGCCGAGCCCATTTACCTCCAGGCCGAGCGCAGCCCCATGCCCGAGCTGCGACTTGTCGTCCTCGCCCTCCAGGACCGGCTCGCCTACGGTCCCACCTTCGAATCCGCGCTGGCCTCGCTCTACGGCGGCACGGCGCCCTCGCTCACCGCGCCCGAGGCAATGCACGCGCCAGCTGCCGGCGCCGCCACCCCGCCCGGCTCCGCCGCCGCGCCCGTCCCAGCTGACGACCTGAAGTCCCTCGCCGCCCAGGCCGGCCGCGACTTCGACGACTACCAGCGCCTCACCGCCCAAGGCAAACTCGCCGAAGCCGGCCAGAAACTCGAAGCCCTCAAACAGGTCCTCGACAAACTCAACGCCCGGGTGAAATAGAGGGAGGCTCGACTGGTCCGGAATTAGGCTTCCCAGGTCTCGCTTTCGAGATCTGGGAGACCGGTCAGATGCGCTTGTACAGCCGCCCCGCCCGCAGTTCCGGGCTGATCGCCGAGGTCCGGATCGCCCGCGTCACCGCCTGGTGCCACGCCTTGTCCCGCCACATGCCCACAAACTGCGGCCCGCAGAAGTTGCTCGTCGCAATCGCCAGCCATTGCCCTGAGGCCGCCGCACGCCGCGCCCCCAGCGCGCACAGATCCCGAACCCAGTCCCACTTCAGCAGCGGCCAGTCCTTGTAGTCCACAATCGCCCAGCACTCGGTCGTGATCAGTGGCAGCTTGCCCTTGGCCCCCACCGCCGCCAGCCGGTCGATCTTCCTTGCCAGCAACTCCTGCCAGTACGCCGGCCGCGCCCGGTAAGTCTCCTCCGCCTTCAGGCTCAGGTTGGTGTAGCCCTTGGCGTCGAAGCGCTCGTAGTTGTACCCGGTCAGCCTGTAGAACTCCCCGCCGTTCTCCTGCGCCATCCATACGTGCGGGTCCATCAGGTCGAAGTCGCTCAGGTCCTGCGCCAGGTACTTCTCCACCCGGTCCTCGGCGCAACTGAACAGCAGCGGCAACTCCGGAAACTGGGCCCGCACCAGCGCAATCGCCTTGTGCATGAACGCGAGCGACTCCGGCCTGTCCCACGCGCCGTAGGTCATCTTCGGCTTCATGAACGGCGCCCAATCCTCGCCCGGCCACTCGTTGCACAGGTCCACGTAGAGGATCGCGTCCAGCAGCCCCGCCTGCCGGATCAGCTCCAGCGTCTTCAGCCAGTAGCCGGCCAGCACCTCGGGCCCGGTGATCGTCATGCGCAGGTTGTCGGTGTCCTGCCGGAACCAGGTCGAGAGCCCCACCACGATCCCCCGCGCCCGGCACTTGCCCAGAAACTCGAAGAGCGCCGGCGCCAGCACAATCCGGTTCACATCCGGCGAGCCCCACAGTTGCGTGTTCCACTCCGGCAGCAGAGTCCACGTCTTGTGCGGGTCCGTCGCCAGCAGGTGAGGGAAGGGATCGATGCGCACCGCGTTGTACCCGCGCTCGTGCAACTCCTCCAGCGCGCGGTCCCAGTCCTCGTAGCCGGCCCCGTCCCAGCGCCGCTCGATCCACGAGAATTCCCACATGGTGATGGCCCGTGGCCCCTTGGCGCCGTGCGGCGCGGTGGTCCTGGCCGCGGCGCCAGCCGCCGGTTTTGCGCTCTGCGCCGCCCCGCTCACTC
>JBAVMZ010000479.1:0-5056 GCA_049690595.1 Occallatibacter sp.
CCCCAGAGCCGCCGCTTCAAACGCCCTGGAGGGGCGGCGCGAGAATAGCCCAGGGCAACCCCGAGCGGCGCGAGGGGGCCGCCCTGGGTTGAAAGCCAGATACCGCCTCGCGCCCCGTGGAGGCGCACCGAAACGATGCCGTTTCATGGGCAGGAGGTGGCGCGTGCCTTGCGGCCATCGGAGTCGAAGGTTATTCTTCGCGGAACTTCTGACTCACCGCTCTAGATTCGCCAGTTGTCCGGGCGCCAGCCCTTGATGCGCTCCTTGATCTGCTTGCGGGTCAGGTTGTGTTCCAGAGCCTGCTTGGCCAGTTCGACCACCTCGTCGTCCGAGGCGAAGCGCAGGCCGATCAACTGATCCTCGGTCAGGCGGTAGATCTGCGTGTGCCACTCGGCCGGCGCCAGCGCTTGCAGGCGCAGCCGCTCCTCCATGCGGATCACCCGGTCCTGCACCTTGAGCGGGTAAAGCCGGATCTTGAAGTAGAGGACGAAGGCTGAAAGGGAGAGCACAACAAGCCACCACGCGTAAAAGTGGCCTGCATGCATCGCTGCGTGGACGATAGCCACGATCAGGTTGGCGACCAGGACAAAGAAGAGAAAGAAATGGAACGACGGGTCGAGGCGGCCATGGTTCTTCAGGTTCTGCTGAGCTGGGTTACTCATGCGAAGTCTTGTTCTCCTTTCGGCCATAGTCGGCCGGGGCGGGTTCCGGCGTCTGCGCCGTATCGACCACAGCGGCGCTGGCGGCCGGCAGACCTGCGCTGGGAGGATTCTGCTCGGCTGTATCGCCGGCTGTCAATGCGTCCAGCTTCCCCGGCTGGACGAACTGCGCTCTCCTGGGCACAAGATGGACCCAGCCATGGCGTCGTTTACTCTGGAAACGTTCTCTCGCCGGGAGGCTTCCGCGCCGCGCAGGCCGGATGCTCCCGAGCCTGTGCCGCTTCGAGGTTGCAATGAAACTCCGTATGCTCGTTCTTGCCCTTCTGCTGCCCGCCGCTGCTCTCTCCGCGCAGGTCAGCCTGCCCCGCGTCCTCTCAAGCCACATGGTCATTCAGCGCGATCTGCCGGTACACGTCTGGGGCAAGGCCGCGCCAGGCGAGGAGGTCAGCGTGAGCTTCCGCGGCGAGACCCGCGCCACTCGCGCCGGGGAGCTGGGCAGGTGGAGTGTCTACCTGAAACCCGGTGCGGCGGGCGGGCCATTCCAGCTTACGGTCGAGGGCGCCGGCGAGAAGCCCCTCGTACTCGACGACGTGCTGGTGGGCGACCTCTGGATCGCCTCCGGGCAGTCGAATATGGAGTTCGAGATGTTCAAGGCCGCGACGGCGGCGCAGGATCTGCCGCACGCCGCCATCCCGCACATCCGCCTCCTGGTGGTGAAGAGGAAGGCCGTCAACTACCCGCTGGACGACGTGGAGACGGAGGGCTGGGCCGCATCGACGCCCGAGTCTGCCAGGGAGTTTTCGGCCGTGGCCTGGTATTTCGCCCGCGAGATCGAACAGCGGGAAAAGGTGCCGGTCGGCGTCATCGACTCCACCTGGGGCGGCACGGTGGCCGAATCCTGGACGCGCCTGGCGGCGCTCGGCGAGGATGCGGCGCTCGCGCCGGTCTTCCGCTCCTGGGGCAAGATGACCGAGGGCGAGACCGATGCGCCTATGCGCGACCGCTACGAGAACCGTCAGCGCGAGGAGGCCCGTGCGCAGGGCAAGCCCGAGCCGCGGTTCCCCTGGCATCCGCAGTTGGATAGCTGGGGGCCGGGGATGCTGTGGAACGGCATGATCGCGCCGCTCACCCCGATGGCCATTCGCGGCGTGATCTGGTACCAGGGCGAGAGTAACTCGGCGACCGAGCGCGGGCCGCTCTACAAGCGGGTTTTCAGCACCATGATCGAGGACTGGCGGCGGCAGTGGGGAGTGGGCGATTTCCCGTTCCTGTTTGTGCAGATTTCGAGCTTCAACCCTGGGCCCGGCGAGACGTGGGCCGTGTTGCGCGAGCAGCAGCGCAGAACCCTGACGCTGGCCAACACGGCAATGGCGGTGACCATCGACATCGGCAACCCCGACGACGTTCACCCCACCAACAAGCTGGACGTGGGCCTGCGGCTGGCGCTGGCGGCTCGGGCGCTCAGCTACGGCGAGGACATCAGCTACTCCGGGCCGAACTTCCGCCAGGCCACGCCTGAGGGCAGCGCCATCCGCACCTGGTTCGAGCACCATGCCAAGGGGCTGGTGGCCAGGGGCGGGGAACTGACAGGCTTTGACGTGGCCGGCGCGGACGGAAAGTGGTCAGCCGCCACGGCGAAGATCGACGGGAACACGGTCGTGGCCAGCAGCCCCGACGTGCCGGAGCCCGTGGCCGTACGTTACGGCTGGGCCAACGCGCCCGCGTGCAACCTCTTCAACGGGCTGGGATTGCCGGCCTCGCCATTCACATCGGAGAAGTAGGCGCGTTCAAGCGACATGGGGTGGAACGATAACCTCCACCTCGTGCATCTCGATAAGGCCGCTGGTGGCGCGCTTCTGCAACTCTGGCAACAGGGCCTCCACCTTCTCCCTGGTCTCGATGAACTGGATGACGATGGGCAGGTGGTCGGAGATCTCCAGAATGTGCGCTGAGTGCATCCGGTGATGGTGGCCGAAGCCGGCTACACCTTTGAAAACCGCGGCTCCGGCGACGCCGCTTTTGAACAGGAAATCGACCAGACTGGTATAAACCGGGACGCCATGGTGCTTGGCGCCGTCGCTGACGAAGACGGAGACTTTGACGGCTTTGCCTGTCTGGAGCATGGTAACCTCCCGTTTGCGTTCGAGTTCCGGTGCGATCCGAATTGCGGCAACGGAGGATTGAAGCACCAATCGGCAGCCGCTGGCAAGGGGCAGCGCTCAACCAAACAACTCCGCGATCCATGCGCCGCCCCAGACGGCGACCAGGCCAAGCACCAGGCTGCCGCCGGCATAGAGCGCGGCCAGCGCGAAGGCGCCGGAGCGCAGCGTGGAGAGCGTCTCCCACTCGTAAGTGGAGAAGGTCGAGTAGGCGCCGATGAAGCCGACCGGGATCAGGTAGCGCCAGGCGGGATTCAATTCCACGCGCCGGCCCAGCAGCGTCAGCGTGAACCCGATGATCAGGCAGGCCGTCAGGTTGATGACGAAGGTGCCGAAAGGGAACCGCGTTCCCATCCGGCCGGAAACCGTTGACCCAACCCAGTAGCGGGCGACGGAGCCGAGCGCGCCGCCAAGTGCGATAAGCAGGTATTTCGGCAAAGCCGTTTCTCCTCTTCAAATTGTCTCAGGGATCGGGCCGGAAGCTGCTCACCGGCAGGCGATCCCTGCCAGGAGTCATCATCTGTCCAGCCAAAGAAGAGGGACAGCGGTTGACGGGGAACTCCATCCCCGGAATGCTTGACTCCATTACACGGTCGGGCGGTATGGGCTGTCAAGGAAAGGACAAACTGCCATGAAAGATCGAGCCCCGGGTCCGGAGCAAACGGAACCGGGGCTCAATGCGAATCGGCCTGCCTGAACTAACGGTCCGTACAGGAGTAGCACGGATCGATCGACGCCTGGATCAACGGTGTGTCGGCCAGCCGCTGGCCCAGCACCATCCAGCGCACCGCGGGCATATTGACGAAAGTCGGCGTCCGCACGTGGACGCGGGCGGGGTTCCTCGAGCCTTCCTTCCACGAGACGGAGTACATGACCTCGCCGCGCGGGGCCTCGACACGGCTGGCGGAGGTTGTGGCGATCAACTTGGTGAAGTCGAACTTGCCGTCTCCGGCGCACAACTCGCCGGGGGGCAGCTTGGCCAGCGCCTGACGGAGGATGCGGCAGCTTTCGAGGATTTCCAGCGCACGCACCATCAGGCGGGCCGTTACATCGCCGGCCGGCTCGACGGGTACGTTGAACTCCATCTCGGCATAGGCGGCGTAGGGCGCGTCCCTGCGCAGGTCCTGCGGGACGCCCGATGCGCGGGCCACCGGGCCGACGACGCCGCAGTTGAGGGCCTTTTCGTTGGTGAGCGTGCCGATGCCGGCGCAGCGCGACTTGGCGGTGTAACTGGTGGTGAAGATGGGCACTACCTTCGACGCCATCTCGGCTTCCAGAGCCTCCACCATGCGGAGAATCGCCTGCGGGTCGTCGATGTCGCGGTTCACGCCTCCGGGGCGGTTCATCGAGTAGTTCACGCGGTTGCCGCTGATGCCGGCGAGGATGTCCATCACCTTCTCGCGAATCTCGAAGCAGGTCATGAACATGGTCTTGAAGCCCATGAGCTTGGCGGCAATGCCGGCCCAGAGCACGTGCGAGTGCAGTCGCTCGAGCTCAGCCATGATCACGCGGATGTATTGGGCGCGGGGCGGGGGCGTCATGCCGGTGAGCCCTTCCATGGCCTGGCAAAGGGTGAGGGTGTGGATGTTCGAGCAGATGCCGCAGACGCGCTCCATCAGCGCGATCACCTGGACGTAGTTGCGGGTCTCGGCCAGGTGCTCGATGCCGCGGAAGTTGAAGCCGATATGCAGCTTGACGTCGGTAACCGTCTCGCCTTCGCAGATCATGTCCAGCTTGTAGGGCTCTTCGAGGGCCGGATGGTAAGGGCCCATGGGGATCTTGTAGCTCACTTTTTGACCTCCTCGCGCAGATTCACGCCCATGGCGTCGCCGGCGCGCATGAGAAGCGGTTCGTACTCTCGCCCGGTGAATTCGATGGCAAAGCCCTCGTGAATCTCGCGCTCGATCCAGTCCACGGCCTCGGTGAGGTCGTAGATGCTCTCAAAGGTGTTACCCGTGAGGTTGTAGCCGAAGCCGAGCAGCTTGCCGCCCAGGTCCCAGTGGTACTCCAGACGCAGTCCGGTCTCCTTGGGAAGCTGATAAGCGGTGATGGTGATGAAGCGGGCGTGCAGCGCGTTCATCGTCCTGGCCAACTCGCGGATGCTCAGGTTGCAGGGATCCAGCCAGTGAACGCCGCCCTTCTCCTCCCATGTGGAATCGAGTCCGAGCTGCGCGGGGATTGCTTCAAGCTGTGGTGTCATTGGGCTCCTCCCTCGGCGGGGGCCGGTGGGTTGCCGGC
>JBAVMZ010000480.1:0-5780 GCA_049690595.1 Occallatibacter sp.
GGACGAAGGTGATGTCGTCCTGCTGGTCCTCCGGCTCCGCGCCTGACCACGCGGTAATCTCGCGGAGGAGCGCGGCGCAGGCGGGATCGGCGGCGGCTGCCGCCTGGCGGGCCAGGAAGTGCTGGAGCCGCTGGGCGCCGAACTCCTCGCCGTGGCGGTTGGCGGCCTCGAGCACGCCGTCGGTGTAGAGCAGGCACCGGTCGCCGGGGGCGAAGGCGGCCCGACATTCTGAGTACTGTGCCCAGGGAAACGGGCCGATAAAGAGGCCATTCTCCTCAAGAGATTCAACCGCGGCGGAGCCTGCGCGCCAGAGCAGGACCGGCGGGTGGCCTGCGCCGGCGTAACGGAGCTCGCTCTCGGCGGCGTGGAAGTAGACGTAGGCCGCGGTAATGAACTGTCCTTCCAGTATCTCGGAGAGAACGGCGTTGAGCCCGGAGAGGACCCGGGCCGGGCTGGCCAGATGGCCGGTCTGCGCGCGCAGGGCCACCTTGACCATGGAGGCGGAAAGCGCGGCCGGAACCCCGTGTCCTGAGACGTCGGCCACCAGCACGCCGACGCCGTTGTCATCGGAGAGAACCTCGTAGAAATCGCCAGCAACCGAACCGGCAGGGACGTAGCGGGCGTGGATCTGGAGTCCGGCGAAGGCGCCGTCGAGCCGCGGCAGCAGTTGCGCCTGGATACGGCGGGCAATCTCTAGCTCGTTGCGGAGCGCGAGCAGGCTGGTCTCCATGCGCAGGGTTCGCGAGGTGCTCACGTAGAAAAAGGTGCCCAGCATGAACACCATCCCGAGCGGTTCCAGCCAGGACGCCCTGTCAGCGGAGGGAAAGAACCACAGGTTCCGGTAGAGCACCGTCAGCCCCATCACGGCCAGGCCGCTGCGCAGGGCCTTCACCTCGCGCGTGATGGGGATTCTGGGGAAGATACCCACGTAGCCCCATCCTGCCAGGGTTACCAGGGTCACACAGCTGTTCAGCACGTAGATGGGGCGCATCGGCCGCCCCAGCGCCATCGTCGCAAAGCCGATCAACGCCATCACCGTGATCAGCACCATCACAGCCCGCGTGTACCAGGGATACTTGCGCGCCAGCGTGTCGCCCAGGAACAGGACGAAGGGATAGCTGATGAGGAGGGTGATCGCAGCCTCGACGCTACGCCACGGGAAACCCGGACAGGCCTGCTGCAGCGTGGTCATCTCGGCAATCAGCCGGAGCCCGTAGAGCAGAGAGGCCAGTCCGAAGAAGAGGGTGGAGCGGTCCGTGCTGCGCCAGCGGGAGATCTGCAGGAGCATGGCCACAGCGCCTGCGACGGCAATCAGCTCCCCGACCACGATGCGGAAGCCGTCATCGCGCAGAAGGTCCAGAGGCAGGGCTGTCGGCACGCGGCCATTCTACTTGAGCGCGATGGCGCTGGGGTACAGCGGCTCTGGTTTCGATCGACCCAGGGCGGGAAGTGAGGCGGGCGATTCACTGATTTTTCATATTTATCGGTTGCCAGGGGAGGGAATCGGGTGTACTTTACTAACTGGTTAGTTAAAAACAATGAGCGAACAAAGCCCACCCCGCACCCAGGCCGACCGGTCCAGCGAGACCCGCGCGCGCATCCTTGACGCGGCGCTGGTCGAGTTCAGCGCCAACGGGCTGGCGGGGGCGCGGACGGACCGCATCGCCCAGGCAGCCGGCGTCAACAAGGCCCTGCTCTACTACTACTTCGAGAGCAAGGAGAAGCTTTACCTGGCGGCGCTGGAGATGATCGCGACCCGGACGCGGGACAGCACTCTGGCGGTCTTTCTTCGCGAAGGATCGGCCGGGGAGCGCGTGCTGCGGGCGGCGCTGAACCACTTCGACCGGATGCTGGCGCAGAAGGAGTTCCAGACCCTGATGCAGCAGGAGATGGTGCGTATGCACCGGGGCGAGTCGGGCGCCATGCCCATCCTGATCCAGCGGGTTTTTGCGCCGGTGCTGACCATTTACCAGTCGATGGTGCGCGAGGGCATCGCCTCGGGCGAGCTGATCGACACCGACTGGATGCAGATTCACCTTTCTTCGCTGGGGGCGAATGTCTTCTATTTCATGAGCGCGCACGTTTGGCGGCTCATTCTGCCCATGGAGCCGTTCGCGCCGGAGGTGCTGGCGGCTCGGCGCGAGGCGGCCATCAAGTTTCTAGGCCAGGCGATCTTTACCGACCGCCGGCATGGCGCGGAGCTGGCCGCCCGCGTTCTGGCGGATACGCCAATGCCCGAGATCGGCACGGGCGGCTTGTTTGAGGGGAGGCGTGATGAGCGCGCGTAATCGAGTCTTTTTGATTCTGGCACTGCTGACCATCGGGTCGCTGATCTGGTACCTGGTCACGGTACGCCCAACAGGCGACCTGCAACTGATCGGCACCGTGGACGCCAACGAAGTGGTGGTGAGCGCCAAGATTCCCGGCCGGATCCAAATGCTGGCCGTGGACGAGGGCCAGGATGTGAAAGCCGGCCAACTGATCGCCGTCATCGAGAGCAACGACCTGCAGGCCGTGGAGAAGGCCACCGAGGCCACCGCGACCGGCCAGCAGCAGCACCTGGGCGAGACCCAGGAGACCGAGCGGCAGACGCGCGGCGAGGTGACCAGCCAGACCGGGACCTCGGAGGCGCAACTGCGCGCGGCGCGGGCGTCGCTGGCGCAGGCGGAGGCCAACTTCGAGCACCAGAAGGCAGACACCACGCGCACCGTGGCGCTGGCCGAGCAGGGCATCATGAGCGCGCAGTCGCGCGACGAGGCCGCCACCAGCCTGAACGCCGCGCAGGCCGCGGTGGTGACGGCGCGGGAGAACGTGGCCGCCGCCGAGGCGCAGTTGCGCCAGGCGCGGGCGCACGAGCTGGCGGCAAACGTGGCCGCGCGTACCGTCGACGAGACACGCCACCAGGTGGAGAACGCGCGCGCGCTGGCTGAGCAGGCCAGGGTGCAGGCCGGCTACGCGCAGGTCTTCGCGCCGGTCTCGGGCAAGGTGAACGTGCGCGCGGCGCGGCAGGGAGAGGTGGTGGCGGCCGGCGCGGCGATCGTGACCATCATGGACCTGACGCAAACCTGGATCTATGCGCCGCTGCCGGAGACGCAGGCCGACGCGGTGCAGGTGGGCGACACACTGCACGTGACCATGCCCAGCGGCGCGAATCTCGACGGCAGGGTCATCAACAAGGCCGCCGAGGCGGATTTCGCAACCCAGCGCGACGTGAGCGCGCGCAAGCGCGACATCAAGACCATCCAGTTGAAGCTGCTGATCGACAATCCCGGCGAGCGCTACGTGCCGGGCATGACCGCCGAGGTCCACATTCCGAAGAACAAGCTGGTGAAGCCATGACCACCCCGGCCTCATCCCTCGACCAAAACGCAAAACCGCCCTCGGCGGCGCCCATGGCGGGCCCGGCGATCCAGGTGGAGAACATCGTCAAGCAGTATGGCGACTTCGAAGCGGTGAAGGGCGTCAGCTTCCAGGTGGCCGAGGGCGAGATCTTCGGGCTGCTGGGGCCGAACGGCGCGGGCAAGAGCACCCTGATCCGCATGATGACCACGCTGATTCCGGCGACGGCCGGCCGGGCGCTGGTGGGGGGGCACGACGTTTCGAAGGACCCGGACGAGGTGCGGCGCATGATCGGCGTGATCCCGCAGGCGCTCACCAGCGACCCGGACCTGACCGTCGGAGAGAATCTGAGCATCTACGCCAAGCTCTACTCGGTGCCCAGGGCGGAGCGGGAAAAGAACATCCACGAGGTGCTGGAGGCGGTGGACCTGCTGAAGTGGCGCGAGGCGCAGACGAAGACGCTCTCGGGCGGCATGAGGCGGCGCCTGGAAATTGCGCGCGGCCTGGTGCACAATCCGCGCATCTTCTTTCTGGACGAGCCGACCACGGGCCTCGATCCGGTCTCGCGCATCGCGGTCTGGGAGATGCTGGACAAGCTGCGCAAGTCGCGCAACCTGACGATTCTCATCACGACGCATTACATGGAAGAGGCCGACAAGCTCTGCGACCGCATCGCCATTGTGGATCACGGCACGCTGGTGGCGTTGGGCACGCCCATCGAGCTGAAGCGCAGCGTGCCCGGCGCGGACGTGGTCGAGGTGCACTTCGATCGCGACACGGAGGCTTGGAAGTCGCGGCTCGAGGGTCTCGATGGCGTCACCAGCGTGCAGGCCGAGAGCGCGGGCTTCTATCGCGTGATCACGGGGAACGGCTCGCGCACGACGATGCAACTGGTGGAACTGGCCTCCTCGCTGGGCGAGACGCTGACCTCGCTGAGCGTGCAGAACACAACCCTGGACGATGTCTTCGTCCACTACACCGGCCGCCAGTTGCGCGATGAGCAGGTGAAGCCGGCCGCATTCACCATGCCGCCCAGGCCGGGAGCGCAGCCATGAACAGAATGTTCGCCATCGTCGAGCGCGAGATGCGCAAGTTCTTCCGCTCGCCCACGCTGATGATCATGAGCCTGATGATGCCGATTCTCCAGTTGGTCATCATGGGCAACGCCTTCGGCGGCAAAATCACCGGCGCGCGCGTGGCCATCGTGGATTACGATCGCGGGCCGCAGGCGGTCAAGCTGCGCGAGGCCTTCGACGCGATCGCGGTGAACATCAAGACGTTCCGGACGGTCGAGTACGTCTCCGAGGTGCAGGCGCGCGAGGACGTGCGCACCGGCAAAGTCGACGGCGCCGTCGTCATTCCCGCGCAGTACTCGCGCCGCTTCTACTCCGGCGATGCGCCGAAGGTCGGCTTCGTCGCCGACAACTCCGACCAGTTCACCTCGGGCTCGCTCGAGTCGGAGATGCAGCTCGTCGTCCAGGCGCTGAACTCGCCGCTGGTGCAGCCGCGGCTAGCCTCGCAGATCGCGCTCCAGATCGTCGAGATGTATCCGTACGTGAACTACATGAAGTTCCTGCTGCCGGCCACGGTGGCGCTGGCCATGTACATCTCGGTCATGATCGGCGGCGGCATGTTGTACATCGACGACAAGGCGCGCGGCGTGCACGAGGGCTACCTGGTCACGCCCATCACCAAGTTCGAGCTGGTCTTCGGGCTGAACATCGCCGGCGCCATCAAGGCCACGCTAAGCGGGATCTCGTTGACGGTGATTGGCTCGTTGATGGCGGGCCTGGGCGTCATCTTTCACCCGATGGTGCTGCTGGAGTTGCTCTGCCTGATCCTGGTGACCTCGATCGCCTTCAACGGGATGATGTTCCTGCTGATGGTGCGCGTGGACGATCCGCTGGTTCCCCGCGCCATGTTCGGCGTGCTGAACACGCTGCTCTTCTACCCCTCGGGCGCGATGTACCCGATCACGGCCTTCCCCGCATGGCTGCGGGCGATGGCGGTGGTCGATCCCTTCACCTACTCGATTCACGGCTTCAAGGCGATTCTGCTCAAGGACGGCGGCTTCGAGGCGATCAAGGGCGACCTGCTCTTTCTGCTGGTCTTCGGCCTGGCGACGCTGCTCGTGGCCACGCCGCTGTTCAAGCGGACGTTGTAGGGGCTGCGCGGCGAGGTGCGCGGAGGGGGCACGAAACAACCGTCTGCACCGGCACGACAAGGCAGACAGTAGAATCCGGGCGCGGGAGGATTGCGAGCCGGAAAGCACGGAGGCGGTCCACTCCTTGTGGGAGGGTGGGCCGCCTTGGTGCCTGAAGCAAAATCAGTGTGGACGTGCGGCCCAGGAGCGGCCCGGCCCGTCACCTTGCGTTATGGCTGCCCTAACCAGTGCGCCGGCCACCTCAAAAGTAGCGCCGGCCACCCGGCCGGCTGTAGCG
>JBAVMZ010000481.1:0-1810 GCA_049690595.1 Occallatibacter sp.
CACCGCCCGCAAGCTGGTGGGTCGTCTCGCCGCCATGGGCTTCGACGTTCAACTCCAGGAAAAGGCCGCCTGAGTATGAGCACAGACCACCCGGCCCGCGCCCCACCGGGTCTATTTTCATGACAGGATGTGGCGGAATCGCATCGGCGCAGCTTCGGGACGACGAAGGAAAGTCAAGGCCAGGGCTCCGCCCTGGACCCGCCAAAGGCCGCAGGCCCTTGGAACCCATTTAAATGGATTCCAAAGTCGCCCAGCGGCCGGGCCCGCACCGCTGTGGAAGAAAATGCTGGGGCTGCGGGAGGGCTGGCGGCGACGGACCCGACCCGGCACTCTGAGCCTGTGACCGCTGAGAGGCCGAAGCATTGTACGGTGGTTGTCCCGCCCCCGCTCCAAAGTCTGGTCCGCGCCGCCTCAAGGGTATTGCCCTTTGTCGCCCCCGGCAACGGGGAGCACGCATGACAGGATACGAATTCATCGCGCGGCGTCTGTGGTCACAGCCTCGGGGACCAAGGAGGTGAACATGGACGTCGTTGTCGCCTGTTGCGCCGGCCTGGACGTGCATCAGGCGTCGGTGGTCGCCTGCGTGAACAGCACCGGCCGTGGCGGACGCTCCCACAAGGAAGTCCGCACCTTCGGCACCATGCGCGACGATCTCATCGCGCTGCGTGACTGGCTGAAGCACGCCGGCGTCACCCAGGTCGTGATGGAAAGCACCGGCGTGTACTGGAAGCCGGTGTATGCGGCGCTGGAAGACGATTTCGACACCATCGTCGCCAACGCCCAGCACATCAAGAACGTTCCGGGCCGCAAGACCGACGTGAAGGACTGCGAGTGGAGCAGCGATCTGCTCCGCCACGGGCTGATCCGCCGGGGGTTCGTGCCGCCCCGCGAGATCCGCGACCTGCGCGAGCTCAACCGCTACCGCCGCAAGCTGGCGCAGGTGCAGGCCGGGGAGCGCAACCGGCTGATCAAGGTGCTGGAAACCGCCGGCATCAAGCTGGCCGGGGTCGCCTCCGACGTGTTCGGGGTGTCCGGCCGGGCCATGCTCCGGGCGCTGATCGAGGGCGAAGACACGCCCGAGGCCATGGCCGGGCTGGCCCGCGGCAAGCTGCGCGGCAAACGCACGCCCCTGGCCCGCGCGCTGGACGCGCCGTTGCAGCCGCATCAGCGCTTCATACTGCGCACGCAACTGGCCCGCATCGAGCAGGCCGAGACCGATCTGCAACGCCTCGACACCACGCTGAAGCAGATGATCGCGCCCTACGACCGGCAAATGCGCTTGCTGATGAGTATCCCGGGGGTCGACTGGATCACGGCCGTCACCATCATCGCCGAGATCGGCGTGGACATGAGCGCGTTCGTCTCGGCTGCGCATCTCGCCTCCTGGGCGGGTCTGTGTCCGGGAAACAACGAAAGCGCCGGCAAGAGGCGGTCGGGAAAAAGCCGGAAGGGCAACGTTTTCCTGAAGACCGCGCTGATCACGGCGGCGATCACCGGCTCGCGCCGGGGCGGGGGCAGCTACCTGGGGGAGAAATACCGCCGCCTCAGCGCCAGACGGGGCAAGCTGCGCGCGGCGGTGGCGATCGCCCATAAGATCCTGATCTCGATCTGGCACATGCTGAGCGACGGCACGTTCTATCAGGATCTCGGCGCGGCGTATTTCGACCGGCTGGACCGGACGCGCACCGCCCGCAAGCTGGTGGGTCGTCTCGCCGCCATGGGCTTCGACGTTCAACTCCAGGAAAAGGCCGCCTGAGTATGAGCACAGACCACCCGGCCCGCGCCCCACCGGGTCTATTTTCATGACAGG
>JBAVMZ010000482.1:0-4465 GCA_049690595.1 Occallatibacter sp.
GTCGACGAGCAGGAAAAGTTCAAGATGTACTACGAGTACTCCGAGCCGGTGAAGACGATTCCCTCGCATCGCATGTTGGCCATCCGCCGCGGCGAGGCCGAGAACGTTCTTTACTTCCTGCTTGAAGTGGACGCGGAGCGGGCCCTCGGCGCCATGCGCCGTCATGTGCTGAAGGCGCCGGGCGACTGGACGCCGCAGCTCGAGCTGGCCATCGAGGACGCGTGGAAACGGCTGTTGAACGCATCGATCCAGGGCGAGATCCGCCTGGAGCTAAAGCACCGCTCCGACACCGAGGCCATCCAGGTCTTCCGCGACAATCTCTACAACTTGCTGCTCGCCGCGCCGGCCGGACCCATCTCGGTGCTGGGCATCGATCCCGGCCTGCGCACTGGCTGCAAGGTGGCCGTCGTGGACGAGACCGGCAAGCTGCTGGCGCACGACGTGCTCTACCTGCACACCTCGAAGCACGGCAACGCCGAGGCCGCGCCCAGGCTGGAAGCGCTGCTGCGCGCCCACAACGTGCGCGCCATCGCCATCGGCAACGGCACCGCCTCGCGCGAGACCGATGCCTTTGTGCGCGAGTTCCTGCGCGAGAAGGGCATCGCGGATATCTTCTCGGTCACGGTCAGCGAGGCCGGCGCCAGCGTCTACTCGGCCTCGGCCGTGGCGCGGCAGGAGTTCCCCGATCTCGACCTGACGGTGCGCGGAGCCATCTCCATCGCGCGGCGGCTGCAGGACCCGCTCTCCGAACTGGTGAAGGTCGATCCCAAAGCCATCGGCGTCGGCCAGTACCAGCACGACGTGGACCAGCGCCAGTTGCAGCAGTCGCTCGAAGCCGTCATCGAGAGCTGCGTGAACCGCGTCGGCGTTGACCTGAACACCTCGTCCTGGACGCTGCTGCGCTTTGTGGCCGGCATCAGCGAGCGCACCGCCCTGAACATCGTCACCTTCCGCAACGAGAAGGGCAGCTTCCGCTCGCGCCAGCAGGTGCTGGCGGTGCCCGGCATCGGGCCGCGCACCTTCGAGCAGGCGGCGGGATTTCTGCGCATCCGCAACGGCGACAACCCGCTGGACTCGACCGCCGTGCACCCCGAGTCGTACCCGGTGGTGGAGCAGATCGCGCAGTCGCTGGGCGCCACGGTGGACGAGCTGATCCGTCAGCCGCAACTGCTGGAGCGCGTGGACCGCGGCAAGCTGGCGGCCGGCGCCTACACGCTCGACGACATCTTCGCCGAGCTGCGCAAGCCGGGACGCGACCCGCGCGACAAGTTCGTGGCGCCCAGCTTCCACGAGGGCGTGCGCGAGATCGGCGATGTCGAGCCGGGGATGGTCCTCGAAGGCGTCGTGACCAACGTGACCAAGTTCGGCGCATTCGTCGACATCGGCGTCCACCAGGACGGACTGGTGCACATCAGCGAGCTCTCGCACCGCTTCATCAAGGAGCCTGGCGAGGCGGTGAAGACCGGCCAGATCGTCAAGGTGAAGGTGATGAGCGTAGACGTGAAGGCCAAGCGGATTGGCCTCTCGATCAAGGCGCTGACGGCGCCGGCGGGGCGGCCGGGGCCCAGGCTCCCGCGCAACGCGCCCCCCGTGCCGGCCACCATGCAGGACAAGCTGGCCGCGCTCTCGGCCAAGTGGAAGGGACGCTAGGTCTCTGACCGCTTGAAATTGTAGGAACATGGGTGCCCCAGGTCTCGACTTTGAGACCTGGGGAAGCTCGAACTCAACGCACAAATTATGCGGTCAAAGACCTGGTTTCGCCTCCCACACCGATAGTCGTTGATTCGCTTGGAAAGCGCCCTTCTCCAGAGCCTGCGGAAGACTCGGATGGAGTGGGCTCCGTAACAGGGAACGATTTCAGCCGTGTCTCCATGGGCCTTCGGCGCTCCCAGGTGGATGAAAACGGCTCCCCGGCATCCGCCCCGGAGGGGCCGAGGGAGATTACAGCATTTTCCGAATTACTGTAGACCGGAGCCACACACTCAAGTGGCTTTTTTCTCAAGAAAAAGCCACCTTTCACTGCTCTCAAAAAGTCTACGCAAATTCGGAAAATGCTCTAGCCCAGGACTTCAGTCCTGGGAAGGCGGCAGTAAGGGAGGAGGAGCTCCGTAGGGGCGATGGAACCTGGCCGCAAAGATCCTAAAGAGGATAAGACGTGTTTTCGTCCGTGCCGATAAACCAAATAGAATCAACCTGGTTTAGCCCCTAAGGGATGTTCCTCAACGAGCCGGACCCTTACCACCACCTGCCGAGGTGATTTCCCGCAGCTTCCCGCCAAAGGCTCTCCGGGTTCCGAGCGCCCACAGGCGCCCCCGCTGCGTGACCCAAATCACATTTCCCCGTGCGCCCTGGCACATCCAGCCTCCCCGTCCGGTGCCAACCTCTTCTCCAGAGGTGCGCCATGCCGTATCCTGCATCGGAGAGTGCAAGGGATCGTTGGCCCCATCCAGCCGTCATCCTCGTCGCCACCGACCTGAGCGATCTGGATCGCCTCATGCCATTCGCTCTCGAGCAGGCCGCCACCACCGGCGCCCGCCTCATCCTCCTCCACGTCCTGGCCACCGGCGCCTCCATGTCCATTGACGCGGCCGGCATCCCCGTCTACGACCCCGCCAGCGCCCTCGATTTCGCCGGCAAGTCCCTCGAACCCTGGTGCGAGGCCGCCCGCCGTAAGGGCATCGGCTGCGATGCCCTGGTACGCGAGGGACAGCCCGCCCAGCAAATTGCCGCTGCCGCCCGCCAGTTCCAGGCCGACCGCCTCCTGCTCGGTACCCATTCCCGTTCCCGGCTCGGCAAACTCCTCCTCGGTTCGGTTGCAGAGCAGGTGCTGCGCTCGGTCAACCTCCCGGTCATGACCGTGGGACCCGAGGCTCATCTCCCGGTGGTCTCAGCGGAACGAAACAACCTCGTCCTGCACGCCACCACACTTAGAGAGACCTCCCGCCCGAGCGCAGCGCTTGCCTGCCAGATTGCCGCCACCCTGAACGCCCGACTCGTCCTGCTCCACGTCCTGCCCCCCATCGACGAGATGCAGCGCGACGGCCTGGCCACCGGCCTCGACTCCGCCGCCATGCGCGAACTCCGCGCCTTGGCCGCCGAAACCGGTGTCCCCTTTCCCGGCGACGTCGTCGAGCCGGTTGTCGTCCACGGCAACCCCTCCATCGAGATTCTGGCCGAGGCCAGTGCCCGAAACGCGACCCTGATCGTCCTCGGCGCCACCGAGCGCTCCGTCTTCGAAAACCTCACCCGCGACCGCACCATCTACCGCGTCCTGGCCCACGCCCGCTGCCCCGTCCTCACCCTGCGCGAGCCTTTCCCCGCCCACGCCCCTGCCGCCCCCGAGCGCCTGGCCATGCACAAATAGCCGCCGCTCTCCGGAGCCAACCCTTCCGTGGACCCCTTCCCCAGCGCCGACCCCGATGCCCGGTTTCTCTTCCGCGCCGGAGGCCTCGCGCTCCTTCTTGCCCTGCTGCTGGCTCCGGCCGAGGTCCTCATCGGCCTCCTGCCCGGCGTCAACGGCATCCTCGCCCGCACCGTCTCCGTGACCGATTGGTTCGCCCTCTGCGGCCAGCACTGGTTTCTCGCGCTAAGGAGCCTGGGCCTGCTCAATCTCGCCGGCGCCTTCCTGCTTGTGCCCGCCGTGCTCGCCCTCTGGCGCGCGCTGCGCGGGCAGGGTGGCGCCCTGCTCCACTACGGCGTGGCCCTCTGCTTTCTCGGCATCGCCGTCTATCTCGCCAGCAGCCGGGCTCTGCCCTTCCTCGCCCTCAGCCGCGATTACGCCCACGCCGCCACTGAGGCCGAGCGGACGCTCCTCGCCGCGGCCGGCGCGGCCCTCCTCGCGGAGGCCAGGAACCGCTCCGGACTGGCCCTCATCGAACTCGGCTGCCTGCTCGTCTCCGCCTCCATGCTGCGCGGCCGCCTCTTCCCCCGCGCCGCGGCGTGGACCGGCATCGCTGCCAACGCTGCCATGATCGCCGTCGAGACCCTGCTCTGGATCGAGGGCCGCCTCACCCCCCATGGCATGGTGCTCGCCGCTGCCGGCGGCCTCCTGCTGATCTCCTGGTACCTGCTCACCGGCCTCCGCCTGCTGCGCCTCGGCTCCGCCCAGCGGTAGGCGCTATCGAGAAACCCAGCCCACCGCACAGGCCGCGAGAGAACTCGGCCCACGGCACGGAAAGTGTCAGGGCACGGCTTCACCCGTGCCGATAAGGCACTGGATTCTATCGGGCTTCATAGGCTGCGGAAAAACTCGGATTAGGTGGGCTTTGTAACAGTCCCCCACCGGCTTCGCCGACCCACGGCGCACGAAACCGTAGCGCCGGCCTCCCGGCCGGCTGTAGCGCGGGCGCCCCCGCCCCCGCTCGCTCCGACGAGCCACCGGGTTTGTTTCTTTCTAGTCCCCCACCGGCTTTGCCGACCCACGGCGAACGAAACTGTAGCGCCGGCCTCCCGGCCGGCTGTAGCG
>JBAVMZ010000483.1:0-2017 GCA_049690595.1 Occallatibacter sp.
GGCTGCGGCTGAGTGGCCGGCTGGCCGGTGTCTTCGTCGGGATTGGTGCCCGGCTGGGGCGGGGACTTGGGCTTGGGGAATTGCACGGGCCGCATGGGGCCCACGTTCTGCTTGTCCTTGTCTTCGGGAAGTGTTTCGCCGGGGGCGCGCAGGCTGGGCGGGGCGGCCGGGGCCTGGCGGTCGGGGTCGCGCTCGGCATCGCCCTCGGCCACGGTGCGGGTGCGGTCGTCGGCCTTGATCACGGGCGTGCCGTCGGTGCGCATCAGGCCCTCGACCTCGTCCTTCTCGAAGACGACCGGGGTCTCGCCGACCTTGGCGATCTCGACACGGATGACTCGGTTGCCGTTGATGCGCACGAAATCGACCTCCTGGGGTGGGCGGCCGTAGATCCACTCCTCGAAGGGCGTCTGGCCCTCGATCTCCCGCATCTTGCGCTCGGGCTGGCCCTTGGCGAAGAGGACCATGTCGGTGGTCATGCCCACCAGCACGTGGTGGCCGAGGATGGCCTCCTTGAGCTTGGGCGGCAAGGTGTCCGTGAAGGCCTGGACGGGGGTCTTCACGTCGAAGGAGATCAGCGGGGCGAGCAGCGCCTTGACCTGGGGGCCGGTCAACTCGGGAACGTGGCCCTTGAAGGCCAGAGTGAGGCGGGCGCCGACGGGGTCGAGGTCCTCGCCCTGGACGACCGGCCGCGTGCTGGGTCCGACGCCGATCTGGATGTGGCGCAGGAAGCGGTGCTTGCGATCAGGCCCGCCGTTGAGCTGGAAGACGATCCGCTCGTGGTCGAACTTGATGTCGGTCAGGACGACGCGGTCCCCGGGCTTGGCGCAGATGCCCTCGGCGGTGACCATGGAGAGATAGCCCTCGCCGGCGGGCTCGAGCTTGCCGTTGGCCACGAGGGTCAGCCCCTTGTGGCCGCGGGGAAAGGGACGCATTGCAAAGCCCTGCTCGGACTGGAGCGCGCGGATCAGTTCGAGGCGGGTCTTGGCGTCGAGTTCGGACTTCGGCAGCGGGATGCTGGTGGGCTGAATCTGCTGGTAGCGGCGGTCAACCGTGGCGGCGACCTCGGTTCCGTTGGTGACGGTGCCGGTACGCGTGTCGACGGTGATCTGGGCCGGGAGCGGGGGGGCAAGCAGAAGCGTGGCGAGGCAGGCGAGGACGGCGGACCGCGGCAGAACGGCGGCGGAGGCGGCGGGGAAAGAAGGCCCTCTTCCTGGGGAGAGTGCAGGCCATCTCATGGGAACCTCCCATGCCAAGGCACGGCATTTGTGGCAACGATAGCGCCGAACGGGAGGGGATGGCAAATCGGCGGGGCGGGGTAAGCGGCTCGGGGCACGGGCCGGCGCCGAATCCTGCGCGGGGGAGATATACTTGGCTCACTTTTCCCCTGGAGGGTTCCGATGGCCGATTCCACAGCGCAACCGACAGCTTCCACCCCGCAACAGAAGATCATCGACACCTGCGAAGCCGAGTTCGCGGCGCACATTGCCGACTGCAGCGGCTTTGCCAAGGCGGTGGGCGCCGACCTGGGCGTGGTGCTGACCGGCATGGCGAACGACATTGTGGATCAGATTCAGGCCGGGAGCTGGCGGGTGCTGGCCAACGGAGTGGAGGCGATGCAGGAGGCCTGCGCCGGCCGCTTCGTCCTCGGCGCCCTCAAGGACGAGCCCCACGGCCACGTGGTGGTGGTGGTCAACGGACCGCTGGACCCGTCGCACCAGATGTACCCGACCGCCTACTGGGGCAGCATCCGCGGGGCGGCCTTCGCAGGGCGGTACAAGACGGTGAACTGGGCGTGGACGGTTGCGGACCGGGATCGGGTGACGTACGCGAGCTGTTCGCTGGGGAGCTGAGATTCAAGGGGTGGGGTTCGTGCTCTCCCACCCTGAGCGCAAAAACAACGGCGCGCCGAGGGGTGGGGCACCCGGCGGTCGCGCGCTGGTCAGTTCTGGACAGGCGGGCCGGGCGGCGGCGGTGCGGCGGGCGACTGGAAAGCGGGCGGCGCGGACTGAATCTGGAC
>JBAVMZ010000484.1:0-16482 GCA_049690595.1 Occallatibacter sp.
GCGCCCGGCCGCCGTCCCCGCGCGGCCCAACTTCGCTCTCGGCTCGCAGAACCCTGCCGACCAGCTCCGCGACGCCATGCGCGGCGCCTCGCGCAACCCCGGCCAGGGGTCCAGCGGCCTTCCCAGCTCCGGCGGGCTCAACATGCACCCCGGCGCCGGCACCGGCGGCATCGAGGTCCTCTCCGACACCCAGGGCGTCGACTTCCGCAGTTGGCTGCAGCGCTGGCACCACGAAACCGAGCGCACCTGGGACCCGCTCATCCCCGACGAGGTCAACCCGCCCATCCTCAAGTCCGGCGTGGTCGTGATCCGCTTCAAGGTGCTGCCGAACGGGCGTCTGATGGACGGCGGCATGGTGCTCGAAGGCCGCTCGGGTGACGTAGCGCTGGACCGCGCCGCCTGGGGCGCACTCACCGGCTCAAATTATCCGCCCCTGCCCCGCGACTTCCACGGCCCCTATCTCGAACTGCGCGCCTACTTCCTTTACAACATGCAGCCGGGCCGCTGACGCTTTCGCGGGTGGCCCACCCTTGAGCCAGCTAAAATCTGGGCTGCCCGCAGGCTTCTGCTGAGGGACGTTCCCCAAGGCACGGGCGGGGCCACCCGCTCTGGAAAAGTGCTGTTCACTTTTGTACACCGTTTTGGGAAATACTTCAGATATCTTGGCTTTCGTGACGTCAAAATCGAGTCTGGTGAAGCGCGCCGGGGACCTTGCCGCCAGAACAATCGGCCCGAGAGTATCATTGCGAAAGACACTTCACATGCAAGGCGATGCGTAGTGTATAAGGGAAGAACGGAATCGATGACTCCGCCGCAAAAGACGCGCGATTTGGCCCGCATCCTCATTGCCAGAGAGGCCGACGCAAGCACGGCCTCCCTGCATACCGAACCTGCAACTGTGCGCGTTTATGAGAGGCTGCGCCGGCAACTCGGCTCCCCCGTGGGAGTTGACGGTTTTCAGGTGCTCGCTTCCCGTGCCCTGGCTCTTGCCAAGTCGCAATCGCCGCGGCTCAGCGCGGTGCAGGTTACGGCAAATGGAGGCTTGCGCGGTCTCGGCGAAGTTGAGTCCCAGCCGGACGCGGACGAAGATGGCGAGGCCGGGGTCATTCTGATTGCGCAGCTGCTTGGGCTGTTTCTTACCTTCCTTGGCGAAGCAACAACGCTGCGTTTGATCGAAGATTTGCGCCATCAGGCTGACGTCAGTCCGGTGTCGGCCAAGCCCACGGAGGGCACGATAACCTCAGCGGCCGATGGACCGGTAATCGCTGCGGCTTTCGAGGACCTTCTGCTGGAAATTGACCAGCTGAGGAGTGTGAGCGACCACATTGAAACCCTCGCAGGCAGGCATCCCGGCATGGAAGATGGACTCGTGAGTGTTGCGGGAAACATTCGCAGTATTGCTACCGTTCTGGACATTTTCACACTGATCCGAAGCAAGGCTGGCGGTCCACAGGACAAGGCGCCCGACCTGCAAACGAATCGCTACATGAATTGAGTTCCGCCAGCGCTACATCCAGAGCGGCTCTGGATGCGGAATACCCTAACCGCGAGGGCGCTTCAAAAAGAGACGGAGTCGTCGTACTGGCCCAAACGAAGTGTGAAGCGGTTATCGAAATCTGCTAACTGGAACCATGCACGGTTGAATATGACGACTCTTCCCGAAATGCGAGGTTTTGCTCAGAGGCTTCTGGATTACGAAGCCTTTGCGGACAAGAGCTCCGAGCCTGCGGAGTCCGCAACTCTTCGCGTCTATGAGAAGCTACGCCGGGGTCTTGGTGAGTTTGCTGGAGCTGCCGCTTTTTATTCGCTCGCTTCTCGCGCTTTGACGTTGGCCAGAACAGAAGCTCCCAGCCTAAGCGCGGTGCGGATTTCTGCGGATGGTGCATTACAGGGCCTGGGCGAGATTGAACATCGATTCGACATCGAAAAGGTTCGAGCTGGTGAGTTCCCGGCTTGCGAAGTGGAAATCGTCCTCATCGCCCGATTGCTTGGCCTGCTCCTTATCTTCCTTGGCGAACCTATTACGCTACGGCTGCTGCGCATTGTGTGGCCAGGTGCGGTCTTTGACGATTGCAGTTCCGAGAATGGGAGAGAATCATGAGCACTCAGGACAAAGTGAAGATCAACAAACTGCCCACCGGAGTTCCGGGCCTTGACGAGATTGTGGGTGGCGGTCTCCCGGAATTCTCTTTCAATATCATCGCGGGTGCACCCGGTAGCGGGAAGACGACGCTGGCGCATCAGTTCGTCTTTGCCAATGCCACCCCTGAGCGTCCTGCGCTCTATTTCACGGTCCTGGGCGAGTCGACCATCAAGATGCTGCGATACCAGCAGCAGTACACGTTCTTCGATCCGGCCATGCTGCCCGGTTCCATTCGCTTCATCAACCTCAGCCAGGTGGTCCTGGACCAGGACCTGGGCGCGGTTCTGGAGCAGATTACCAAGGAAGTTGAAAGAGCCAGCCCCGCCGTCGTGGTTGTGGACTCATTTCGAACCATGGTGCGCAAGCCGCAAAGCGACATGGACCTGCAATCCTTCATTCAACGATTAGCCCTGTTTCTGGCCAGTTGGCAAGCTACGACTTTCCTGATCGGTGAATATGCCGAGGACGAGTTGCGTGATAACCCCATATTTACCGTCGCCGATGGACTGTTTTGGCTGCGGCAATCGGCGGAGCGGAATTCCATTGTGCGCAAGTTGCAGATCATCAAACTTCGCGGCCAGGATTCCGTGCCCGGGCTGCACACATTCCGCATAACCAATGCCGGAGTGCAAGCCTTCTCGCGTACCTTTGGCTTGTCAGGACACGCGAAGAATCCGCCCAGCCATCGGCGCCTTTCCTTCGGCATTGCGGAGTTGGATAAGATGTTGGGTGGTGGCGTTCGCGAGGGCGATAGTGTCCTTGTAGCAGGGTCTTCGGGAACCGGGAAATCGGTTCTGGCAACCCAATTCATTGCGGAGGGCATACGCCAGGGAGAACCTGGAATTGTGGCGGTGTTTGAGGAGCGCCCGCAAGCATATGCGGAGCGGGCCGCCAGCTTAGGCTTGGATCTCGAGACGCCGCAAAAAGACGGGAAACTCTCAATCCTCTACTTGCGTCCTCTGGACCTCTCCGTGGATGAGACCATGCACTCGATTCTCGATGCAGTGCAGAAGATCGGCGCGAAGCGCCTGGTAATCGATTCCCTGGCGGGCTTTGAGATGGCTCTGTCGCCCGGCTTCCGCGCTGACTTTCGCGAATCGCTTTACCGCATGATCTTCGCTCTGACGGGAATCGGAGTCACGATTCTCAGCACCGTCGAGGTGGATGAGTCTTTCACGGAATTCCCCTTCAGTACCTACTCAATCTCGTTCCTCACCGATGACATCGTCCGGCTGCGGTACGTATCCATCGATGGCCAGCTTCGCAAAATCATGGTGGTGATCAAGATGCGGGGCGGAAATCACGCCAAGGATATTCGTGAGTATGAGATCACGCCCACGGGCGTCGTGATTCTCGGCAAACGCCTCACAGATTATCAGGGACTTATCAGCGGGATTCCTGTACGATCGGACCAGCCCGGCTTGACCGAAGAGCCTTCGCTGGATACGGGAATCGAACACAGGACCTAACGTCGCATCGACGACCTCAAGCCGCGTCCAGCTATTGACGGGCGGGTGGCCCGGGTCCCGACGGTCTTTCCAAACCACGATGAGGGTGCCCCCGGTCCCTCGCGAGGGACCGGGGGCACCCGCAACTTCAAAAGGTCCCGCTGGAGACCAGCAGGGCCACGCGCCCGGGCCCGATCAGGTCTTCGCTTTGCAATAAATGCGAAATACATCGCCAGCAGAGGCAAAAGGCAGTATGCTGTAGGGGCCGGGTAAGCAAAATGGAAATTCAAATAAACCCAGGGCAATCGCATTTGGAGTTTCCTTGACATCCTGGCTGCCGTAAAGACACGAGACTGTCCGAATTCGCCTCCTTCCGGTATCAACTCGCTCGCACACTTCCCCTGAAAGAGCGGATCTCCGCACATAGAAGCCTCCCGATGTCGCCCGAAACGACTCTCCGGCCATGCTGTCCTCGAAGAATCCAAATGCGATTGCCATACAAGTAAACCCTGTAAGTAAGGATAAGAATATGAAAACAAAGCTTTTAGTAAGCATCGTGGCTCTATTCTTTGCGGCCATCGCGGCGCAAACATTGCAGGCGCAATCCCCGGAGGAGACGCGCACGCTGTTACTCAACCTTGCCGATGCCATTCAGGAATTCGGACCCATAGCCCCAGCGGGCGCCATCGACTCCGATCGTCTGCAGAAAGCGAGAGTCCAGATTGAGCAGATGCCCCCTGCGGAGCTTGCCAAAATTGCCCAGGCGATTGTTCCTTTGAATTTGGGCGAGCGGCTGACGCGCGCGCGGGCGGCGGTGGCGGAATACTCCAACAACCTGGGGGACAAGAAGCCGGGCGGCGTCACGAAACTGGTGGACACGGCCCCATTTCCAGCCGCCAATGGACTATGCACCAGCGCGAACGGCACCGACGTGAACAGAATACCTACCAGTGTGGTCCTGGCAGCTGACGTCATCTACTTCGTCGCGGAAGGAGTGAAAGATGCAGCAACAGATGCCTGCAATCAAGTAGCCGTGGTGGTTGTCGCCGGTGAAGGCGGGGGAGCCAATGGGAGCCTGGCCTGCGTAGCTACCGATGCCATCTATGTGGTGGCGCATGCCGTGGATGAGGGAATCCATTTCTGCGATGACGATTTGACCGGAGCCGTGATCGACGCCAACTACGCGCGCCTCGCTTACATCAACACGAACTTGAATGGCGTGGACACGGATGTGACGAACGGTTTCACGTCGGTGGGTACCCAAATCTCGAATTCAAACGCGCAGATCGCCAGTGAGTTTTCGGCCCTGGACACCCATATTAGTGGGCTCCTTGCCGCGCTCTCGACCCAGCTCACAAAGGACACCATTCCCACTTCGTCAACGACTTGCAACGGAGTTTATGGCGGGATCTTCCCTGGCAACCTGACGATCTCCAGGGGCGAGAATTGCGTAATCGTGAGCGGTGGTGTGACCGGGCAGGTGCAGCTGAATGGCGGCAAGCTGACGATGAGTAATGCCTGGGTGGGCGGGACCGTGCTGATCAACGGAAGTGGCACGTTCAGCTTAGGCCCTGGCTTGACCATCGCACACGATCTCCAAATCAATAACCTTTCCAGCAGTGGGGGCACAAACAGCGTTTGTGGAACCATGGTGCGGGGCAATTTGGTGTTTCAGAACAACTCCAGCGCGGTGCTGATCGGGTCGCCCTCCTCATCTCCGGCGTGCCCAGGCAACATCGTCGGCAGCAGTCTGATGGTGCAGAACAATACCGCAGCCACGACCGTGGACGGTAATACCGTAATCGGCGACCTGCAGATCACGAGTAATACGGCTGCGACGAAGGTGTTCAGCAACGTTGTCGGCCAAAATCTGCAGTGCTGGAACGACACCTCCATCACGGGAGCCGGGAACACGGCACATTCCAAGCAGGGGCAGTGCGCCACGTTCTAGAGCATTTTCTGCCAGTCTGTTTACGGTCGAGATGGACCGGTTTGGCGTCCCGTCCCTTTGTGCAAAAGACGCGCAAATGGACGGGACGCCCAGGCTTCTGTGAATACTCGGGCGGGTGGCCCCGATCCCGGCGATGATTCCAAACCCTGATGAGGGTGGCCCCGGTCCCTCGCTTTCGGGACCGGGGATGGAAGCGGCCCTGGTAGAACCACCAGAAAAGAACTACTCCTCCACAATCGCCAGATCCCACGGCGCCAGCGTCAACTGCCCGCCTTTGGCCACGGGCTTCGAGTCGAGCAGGTTCTTGCCCGCTGCGTACGTGTAGGCCACCTTCGCCTCGGCGGCGGTGTAGTTGAAGTAGTAGTGGATGGCGCGGCCCCGCTTGTTGACGCCGTGCTGGATGTGGACGCCGGCCGGGGCCTTCTGGTCCTCGCCGGTCAGGCCGAGCTTGTCGAGTTCCTGCTTCAGAATGGTCTTCTGCAGCTTCGGGTTCAGGTAAGTGCCCTCGTAGAGCAGGGTTCCCTTGCCGAAGTCGTTGCGGGTGATCGCCGGCCACTTGCCGAAGAAGGGATGGTCGTAGCTGGCCACCACTTTGGCGTGCTCCGGCATCAGGAACTCGGCCCAGTAACTGGCCTTGTTGTTTTCGGCGCCGACGCCGAACGGATCGCCCTTGAGCGCCAGCGGCTTTTCCAGGCTGGAGAACTCCTGGTAGCTGAAGCCCGCGGCCTCGCGCAACGGCCCCGGCGCGCGCACCCAGCGGACGGCGGAGTTCTCGTTGGCAAAGCCCGACTTGAAGGCCATCACCACATGCCCACCCTGCTTCACGTAGTCGGAGATGCGGTTCAGCAGCGCGTCGTCGGCAATGTAGAGCGGCGGGACGATCAGCAGCTTATACGCCGAAAAATCCTGGGTCTCGGGGAAGACGAAATCCGTGCCGATGTTCATCTCGTAGAGCGCCCGGTGCGCATCCTGCACCCATGAGTCGTAGCCCTCGGGCGCGTGCGCCCAACTGAAGGGCGGCACCGGGCCGCCGTAGGGCATGAAGCCGATGGCGTTGGCCGAGTCGCGGCTCCACAGGATGGCCACGTCGTTCTTGATCTTGAGGCCGACGATCTCGGGGCCGATCTTCTGGAGTTCGTGCGCGGTGCGGCTCACCTCGGCATAGGCTCGGTTGGGCTCCATGTCGTGTGAGAGCACGCCCTTCCAATAGGTCTCCTGCGCGCCGTGGATGGAGTGCCAGTGCCAGTACTCGACCATGTTGGCGCCGTTGGCCACGTGGGTGTAGACATCCTCGCGGATCTGGCCGTCGTAGGGTGGGTACTGGCCGGCCGAGTCCCAGCCGATGGTCTGCGCGTTGGTCTCGGTGACGAGGAAGTTGGCGTGCTTGAGCGAGCGCGAGAAGTCGGCCTGGATGGCCTGGCTGGTTCCGTCGTAGTGGTCCTGGGTGCCGTGGTAGATGTTGTCTGCCACGATGTCGAGCGCCGAGGCAATGGCGTTCTCGTTCACCTCGTGCTTCATCATGCCGCCGTAGTCGGTGGTGACGAACTGGCTGGCTCCTGCGCACTCGCGCACCAGCGCCGCCTGCCAGTGGAGGAAGTCGGTCACGCGCATCTGGCTCCAGCGCGTCCACTCGAGCTTGTAGCCGGTCGAGATGGCGCCGTCGCGCGTGGGCAGGTCCTCCCAGGTGTGCAGATTCTCGCCCCAGTAGTTGAGGAACCACGCCTTCGAGAGCTCCTCGGGGGTATGGAACTTCTTTTCGAGATAATGCTGGAAGCCGAAGAAGACATCCTTGTTGGCCGCCTCGTAGCTCGAGGTCTCGTTGTCGAGCTGCCAGCCGATGACGGTGGGGTTGTCTTTATAGTGGGCCACGATATGGCGGATGAGGCGCTCGGCGTAGAAACGATACGCGGGCGAGTCGGTGTCCATGTTCTGCCGGATGCCATAGGCCGCGCGCACCGGCTGGCCGCCGAATTGGCCGCCGGGCGTGCGGTCGGCCAGGATCTCCGGGTGCTGGTGCGCCATCCACGCCGGCAGCGAGTAGGTGGGCGTGCCCAGGATCACCTTGATGCCGGCCTTGCCCATGGCGTCGACCACGCGGTCCATCCAGGCGTACTCGAAGCGGCCGTCCTCGGGCTCCCAGAGGCTCCAGGTGGACTCGCCCATGCGGACGACGGTCAGGCCTGCGGACTTCATCAGGGCCACGTCCTTATCGAGCCGCTCGGCCTGGGCGGTGGGCGTGTCCTGGGGCGTGTACTCGTTGTAGTAGGCCGCGCCGTAGAGCACGGTGGGGAAGTCGACGGCCTTTTGGGCCGGGGTGGGGGCGGGCGTTTGGGCCGTTGTGAGGGTAGCGGCCAGCAGGCAGCCAAGGACAAGTAAGCGTTTGCTGGAACGGTGCATCGAAATCCCCTTTTCACTCGAAGGAGAAGTGTAAACCAGTCGGGAGAAGCCCCGCTGAGCGGAGCTAGAAGTCCCAGGGGTTCAGCACAGGGACCGCTGTCAGCAGAAAATCCGCCACATTGCGCGTTACTACGGTCATGCGGTGGACTGAGGCGGTGGCGGCGATGAGCGAATCCCGATACGAACGCGTGACGGGCACGTGCATCGCCGCACATCGCCGGGCGACTTCGGTGTCAACCGCGCGGATGCGGCCCGAGAACGAGGGAAGAACGTAACCCTCAAGCCATGTCCGCATGAACGAAGCCTGATGCGGATCGATTCGTTCCTTGCGCAGGATGCCCATCTCGAGTTCCAGCACACAAATTGAAGAGAGATACATCTCTTCTGCGGCGACACTTGTTGCCCAGGCAACCACCCGCGCGTCGGGTCGGCGGTTCCTGCCCGGCCGCAGTTCTGAGACGACGTTCGTGTCGAGCAGATACATCAGTCGAGCTCCGCGGCCTGCGGGAAGCCCCCGTCGAGACGCGGCGCCTCGAACTCGATCACTTCGGCACACGGCATCGAGAGCATCTCCACGATGTTCCTCTTCTGGCCTGTCAGGCGCTGATACTCGTCGTAACTCAACAGCACGTTCGCCGGACGGCCGCGATCGGTGATAATCACCGGTCCGTGCTGGCTGGCTCTCCTGGCCCGGCCGCGGTCACGATTGTATTCGCGGCTTGAGAGTGTCGTGATGGCCATCGCGCCTCCGCTCATGTTGCAACGTTGCCACATGATAGCACGAAGTGCACTACTCGAAGCGCAGCAGCACCATCTCCGATTCGGTTCCCACGCGCATCGGCGGTCCCCATGTGCCGGCGCCGGAGCTGGTCAGCACCTGCAGACGCCCATAGCGCTGAAACCCATAGGTGTAGCGCCCGAAGGCTCGCCGCGTGAACCAGGTGACGGGAATGAGTTGCCCGCCGTGCGTGTGGCCGCTGAGTTGCAGACTCACGCCCGCCTGCTCGGCGATCGGGAGCCGGTTGGGTACGTGATTGAGCAGGATGACCGCCTCGCCTTCGAGCGGCTTCAACCCTTCCAGCGTGGTCCGCAGGCGGATGGGGAAGCTGGCGTCGCCGTAGGGCACGCCCACGATGTGCAGCCCGTCCACGGTGACCCGCTCGTTGTTCAAGACGCGGACGCCGCCGCGCGCCAGCACCTGGGTGTAGTGGTTCATGGGCCCGAACTCGTCGTGGTTGCCCGCGGTGAAAAAGAAGCCCAGCGGCGGCTTGAGCTCGACCAGGGGCGCGGCCAGGCGCTCGGCGTCAGCATGGGAGCCGTCAAAGAGGTCGCCGGGCAGGAAGATGATGTCGGGATTCAGCGCCCGCGCCCGCGCCGCCACCTTCCGGCTGAAGCGCACGCCGTGGATGTGGCCCAGGTGCAGGTCGCTTATCACCAGAGCGGTCCGCCCGCGCCAGCTTGCGGGCAGGCCGGGCAGCGTGACCGTGATTCGCCGCATGTGGACGATGCGCGCGTTGACCAGGCCGTAGAGGCTGGTTGCCAGCGCCGCCACCAGCAGTCCGCCGGCCAGCGCAGGCCGGTTCAGCGGCAGCCTGAAGACGAACGCGGCCACTCCGATCGCCCGGCAGAGGATCGCCGCGTAGAAGAGGAAGTTCAGCGTGCCCAGCCAGACCGACGCCACCCAATAGAGAGCGCTGACCAGCGGGCTGGAGGAGTAGAAGCCCAGCAAAGCCGCCGTGGTGAAGCTGATGGCCAGCAGAAAGAGCACCGCCTTGACGGCCAGCCCCGCCCAGCCCACAGGCGCGCCCCAGTAGGCCGCCCAGGTGGCATAGAGGAACCAGTGGGCAAGAAGCAGAAGCCCTTGCACGAACAGAATTCCCACGACAGGCCAGGCCTTCAATCCGCAACAACCCCCTGAATCGATGATTGCACGGTTGCGTGCAAAGCAGCGTGAATGCCTGAGAGTGGACAGTGAAGAGTGGATAGCGATCAAGACGAGGCGCCATCGCGGCGGTCACCGCGAACTACGAACTCCGCGCCGAGCTCCGGATTGCTCCCCATGAAACAATCGCTCCATGCAGCCCGGTTCACTCGGCAGCCGCGCGGACGAAGCCCTGGGGATCTACATCTCCATCCCCTTCTGCCGCTCCAAGTGCACTTACTGCAACTTCGCCTCCGGCGTCTACCCGACCAGCGAGCACGCGCGCTACATGGAGCGGCTGGCCGGCGATCTGGCCTCTGCTCCGGCCTGGGCCACGCGGATGGGGGTGGAGCTTCCCCGCAGCGTGGACACGGTCTACCTGGGCGGCGGGACGCCCAGCCTGCTGGCTCCGGAGCTGGTCGACCGGCTCTTCGCCGCCCTCCGCGCCGCCTTTGCGCTCGACCCAGACGCCGAAATCACCGTCGAGTGCGCGCCCGCCCAAATCGCGGATGCAACGCTCGACGCTCTCTGCCGCGCCGGCGTCAACCGCGTCTCGCTCGGCGTACAGTCTTTTGTCGACCGCGAGGCTCGTCAGAGCGGCCGCCTCCACACCCGCGCCGCCATCCTCGACGATCTGCGCCGCCTGCGCGCCGCTGGCATCCGGAACCTGAGCATCGACCTGATTGCGGGGCTGCCCGGCCAGAGCTTCGCCTCCTGGGAAGAGTCGCTCGCAGTTCTCACGGAAGCCGGCCCGCCGCACGCCAGCATCTACATGCTCGAAGTGGACGAGGACTCGCGCCTGGGCCGCGAGATCCTCTCGGGCGGCGGCCGCTACCGCGCCGGCGAGGTCCCTGGCGAACTCGAAATCGTCCAGATGTACGGCGTGGCCATCGAGCGCCTGCGCGAGGCGGGTCTCGAGCAATACGAAATCTCGAACTTCGCCTGCCCTGGCGCCGAGTCCCGCCACAATCTCCGCTACTGGCATAGGAGGCCGTATCTCGGCCTGGGTCTCGATGCCTCTTCCATGCTGCGAGCCGCGCCAGGCGAGCACGCCGAAGACGTTCTCCGCACCACCGCCACCAGCGACCTCCGCGCCTGGCTTGCCGGTGACGCTCCGCTCGAATCCGTCTGGCACAGCCGCGCGCGCCAGCACGAGGAGGCATGGTTTCTCGGCCTACGCACGATTGCCGGCGTCGACCCAGGCGAGCTCGGGCGGGAGTTCGGTCCGGAACTTGTTAGCGCGGCGCTCGCGGCAGCCGCCGTCCTCGTCGAGGAAGACCTTCTGGAGCGCGCCGGCACCCGCCTGCGCCTCACCCCCCGCGGCCGGCTGCTCTCGAACGAGGTTTTCGAGCGCTTCCTCGATCTGCCTTGAGGCCAGTCACAGTAGAAGCCGAACCTACTTGTTCAGTCCGAAACGGACAGCCGTAGCGGGACCGCACCGCAGGCGCAGTCAGCCGCACCGCAGGTGCCTCACCACGCCAGCAGTTCGCCCCCCGAGTTCTCCAGCAGAAATGCCACTGGCGGCGGCGACGGCTGCGGGCAGTCGCCGGCGCACTGGATCGACTCCGGTCCCATCGACCGCGCCTGCGCCAGCGCCTGCTCGGTCTCGCGCAGCACCACCACGGGCGAGCGGCCCAGGCTCGCCGCAACGCCGAAGCAGGCCGAGAGGCGCACCATCTCGCCGGCCGCCCGGAAGGGCGTGGTAAAGACCTCCAGCCGCAACCGCTCGGCCAGCAGAACGGCGTTCTCGCTGCTGCAGCCGGGCAGGCCCACCAGGAACTCGTCCTTGCCCACGCGGCCCAGCAGGTCGTAGCTGCGCAGCAAGCGGGCCGTGCGGCCCACCGCCTGGCGCAACAGGTCGTCGCAGGCCGCTTCGCCCAGCCGGGCGTTCCAGTGGCCGAAGTCGTCGATGTCGAAGAGGATCATGCAGAGCGTGCTTTTCAGCCGCTGCACCCGGTCGGTCTCGCGGAACAGGATCGAGAGCATCGCCTCGCGATTGTAGACGCCGGTCAGCCGGTCGGTCTGGGCGTTCAGCGCCGCCGCCTCGCGCAGCAGGTCCAGCTCGCGCTGGCGGGCGTGGTTGCGCATCACCGCCTCAATCCGCGCGGCCAGAAAACCCGGCTCCACCTTCCGCGATTCCAGGTCGTCGACAATGCCCGAGGTGAGCCGCTCCAGCCACTCGGGCGTGACCTCTTCGGCCACCAGCAGGATGGGGAAGCGGCGTCCGGCGTTCTCCGCGCGAGCCGCCTCCAGCAGCCGGTCGATCGACCGGCCCGGCAGCCGCTCGTCCAGCACAGCCAGAGTCGGCTGGTGCGCGGCGGTCAGCGCCGCCATGGCGAGGTCAGCGGTCATCGCCACCTCAACGCGCGCGCCAGCGGCGCCCAGCACGGGTTCGGCCAGCTCCAGCAGCGCCGGGTCGGGCGAGGCAAGCAGGAATACAGGGGTGTTTTGAGCGAGCATTGGACAACCTCTCCACCGGATGTATCGGCAATGATTAGAAAATGTTTAGAAACTGGCGCAAATGGGTTGGCAATTTCCGATAACCTTCGTGCAACCAGGCCTCGAAGCCCGCACCGCAATATGGCGCTGAACGGGTGAGATCGCCCGCAGGGACCTGAAATCCTCAGGCAAGACCTCGTACCATCGAAGCAGGGACTCTTCCGAATCCAGAGGGCGCGCGGCCGTGCAGAACTACTTCAATTACTTCACCGAGGTCGAGGAGCGCTTCCAGCAGCGGCGCGGGTCGCTGCTGCTGCTGTCGACGCTGGACTGGGCGCTGATCGAGACCTGGCGCGAGGCCGGGATTCCGCTCGAGGCGGCTCTGCGCGGCATCGACGCGGCCTTCGACAAGTACGAGCAGCGGCAGAAACGCGGCCGGATGCGCCGCGTCAACGGGCTGGCCTGGTGCGCGCAGGCGGTGATGGAGGCGGCCGAGGAGCTGCGCGAGGCCGCCATCGGCACGGCGAAGGACGCACAACCGGCCGAGGCGCGCGAGTCGGGCTTCGAGGCTGGCCGCGTGGCCGCGCATCTGGCCGCCGCAGCCGCCGCGCTGGACTCAGCCGAGGTGGCTCCCGAGGCCTGCCGCGCGACCGCCGCCCGGCTGCGCGAGCTGGCCGCGGGCGTGGAGGGAGCCGGCGAGGAGAACGCCGTGGCCCACCAGTTGGAGGCGCTCGAACGCACCCTGACCGTGCTCGAAGAGAAGCTCTTTGCCGCGCTGACCGCCGCCGCGCCGGAGGAACTGTTGGTGGGCCTGAAGGAGCACGCCGAGCGCGAACTGGCTCCCTACCGCGCCCGCATGGGCGGCGCACAGCTCAAGCAGGTGGAGCGCCAGTTCGTGCAGAAGCAGTTGCTGGTGTATTACAACCTGCCGCGCCTCAGCCTGTTTTACATGAGCCAGCAATGAAGCGCAGCCGCTCACCCAAGCCGCGGAGATCGCCGCAGAGGTCACGGGTTCAGGCCCCGGCGAAGACCGCGCCGCCAGCTGCCCCGCTTCTGGTCCGCATCGAGAAGCCCGTCTACGGAGGGTCGTTCCTGGCGCGGCACGAGGGCAAGGCGGTCTTTGTTCCGCTGGCCTTGCCGGGCGAGCAGGCGCGCGTCCGCATCACCGAGAGCCGCAAGGGCTACGCCGCCGCAGAGGTCGAGGAGATCGTCGAGCCGGCTCCTGAACGCATCGCCCCAGCCTGCCCGCACTTTGGCGCTTGCGGGGGCTGCCACTATCAGCACACCGGCTACCAGTACCAGCTCGCGATGAAGCAGGCGATCCTGCGCGAGACGCTGGAGCGCGCCGGCGTGGTTTGGGGTGGCGAGATCGCCGTGCTTGCCGGTGAGCCATGGGCCTATCGCAACCGCATCCGGCTGGCCTTCGACGCGGCCGGACGGCCCGGTTACCGAGGACGCCGCTCGCACGCCGTTGTGCCCATCGCCGAGTGCCCCATCGCAGCGCCGCTGCTGGTCCGCGCCGCCGGTGAGTTTGCCGCGGTTGCGGGCGAGGCTCTGCGCCCGGCGGAGCTGACGCTCTTCTGCGATCGCGACGAGACGGCGCTGCTGGCGACGGTCGAGGCGGGCAATCCCAGGCCGCGGATCGAACCCCTGGCCGAAGCGCTGCGGGAGCGCCTGCCGCAGCTTCAGGGCCTGGAGGTGACGGCCGCCATGGCCGGAACTGCGCCGCCGCGCGTGCTGGCACGCTGGGGCGCGGAGCGGCTCGCCCATCGCGCCGCCGGCTTCGATTACCGCGTCGATCATGGCGCCTTCTTTCAGGTGAACCGCTGGCTGGTGGATGCGCTGGTGGAGCGCGTGACGGGCGACCAGAGCGGCCGGCTGGCCTGGGATCTCTTCGCCGGCGTGGGCCTCTTTGCTCGCGCGCTGGCCTCTCGCTTCGAGCGCGTCGTCGCGGTCGAGTCCTCCCCGGCGGCGCTGCCCGGCCTCCGGGAGAATCTGCTTGGCGCTGGCGGCGACGCGGTCCAGGCGGAGACCCTCGCCTTTCTTCGCCGCGGGCGCATGGGCGACCGGGCGGAGCTAATCGTCGTCGACCCACCGCGCGCGGGCCTGGGACCGGAACTTTGTGCGTTGCTGGGTGAGGCTGCCGCGCCCCGCATGGTCTACGTCTCCTGCGACCCGGCGACGCTGGCGCGCGACCTGAAAGCACTGCTTGCGCTCGGCTACGGTACCGAGTCAGTAACCCTCGCCGACCTTTTTCCCCAGACCTATCATCTTGAAACAGTGGTTCAATTGCGGCTCTCCTGATAGGCTTTTGCCCCAGCAAAGCTTTTTCAATCGCCGGCGCGATGAAGACCGCTCCCCCCACCTCGGCCGCCGCACCAGCCGCCTTGCCCCAGGCCGGCCTGGGCGCAGCTCCGCTCTTTCACGCAGCGTGGCTCTTCGCCTTGGGGGTCACCGTGGCGCACTGGGTGTGGATGCGCCCCGGATGGGTTCTTCTGGGGGTCGTGCTGGCCGGGCTGGTGACGGTGGTGGCGGCGCTGGGCGCGCTGCGGGTGGCCTGGATTGCTCTGGGCGCGGTCTGGCTGCTGCTCGGCGCGTGGTGCGCGCTGGTGGAACCGCAGCCGGCGCCAGCGCCCTCCGTAGCCGCGCTCTCTGACGGCCTGGCGCGCACAGTCGAAGGCGTCGTCGTCGACAGCGGCCCGCTGCGGGCGGCGGCGGAAGACGACCTGGACCAGCAGGAAGCCGCGCGCCGCACGGCGCAACGCATCGACCTGCGGGCGGAGTGGATGGAAACGGTGACCGACGAAGCGGATTACCAGGCCCCCGCCGAAGGCGTCGTTCGGCTGACCGTGCACTGGCCTGCCGCAGCTGCCGGCGCAGAACCCTTCCGCTGCGGAGAGCGCGTGCGGGCGGTGGCGCGGCTGCTCGAGCCCGACACCTACCGCGACCCCGGCGTCTGGAGCCGGCGGGAGTATCTCTGGGAGCAGGGCATCACGGCGACTGCAACCGTGAGCGCGGAGCGGATCGAGAGTCTCGGCCCGGCGCCGGGGCTTTATCCCGGTTGCCGCGTTCACGCATTGCAGCACGCGGCCAGCGCCCGCCTGCTGGCCCTGCCCGCGCGGATGCGCGGCCTGCCCGGCTGGTTGCGCCTGAGCCAGGACGACGCCATCATGCTGGCCGCCATGGCCACCGGCGACCGCACCCAGCTGGGCCGCTCGCTGCGCGCCGGCTTTGAGCGCACCGGTTCCTTTCATATGCTGGTCGTCTCCGGGCTGCACCTGGCCATCGTGGCCGGCTGCCTCTTCTGGCTGGCGCGCCGGCTCCGGCTGCCGCGCGTTCCGGCCACGCTGGTCACGCTGGCCGCCTCCTTTGCCTATGCGCTCTTCACAGGCTTTGCCACCCCGGTGCAACGCTCGCTGTGGATGGTCACGCTCTATCTGCTGGGGCGGCTCGTCTTCCGCCAGCGCAGCCAGATGAACGTGATCGGCTTTGCCGCGTTGTGTCTGCTGGCGGTGAGCCCGCGCAGCCTCTTCGACTCCAGCCTGCAGATGACGCTGCTGGCCGTGGTCACCATCGGCGGCATTGCCATTCCGCTGCTCGAGGCCACGGTGCACCCCTACCTGGGCGCGGCTCGCGACCTGGGCCGGGCCGCGGTGGACGTCAAGCTCGCCCCGCGCTTGGCGCAATTCCGGCTTGTGCTGCGCTTTGCGGCCGCGTTTCTGCCTGGCGGCTCCGGTGCTCTCTCGCCGCGCCGCCTCTTTCCCGGGGCGGTGCGCTGGGCGCTGCGGCTGGGCGAGCTGCTGGCCGTCTGCTGCGTGGTGGAGGTGGGCATGATGCTGCCAATGGCGCTCTACTTCCATCGCATCACCATCTTTGCCCTGCCGGTGAATCTCCTCATTCTGCCCATTCTCACTGTCCTGATGCCGGCTGTGCTGGTTACGCTGGTGGCGCTGGTGGTCTGGCCGGCGGCGGCGGTCGTGCCCGGCGCCGTGGCGGCTCTCTTCCTTCACCTGGGCGCAGGGCTGGTGCGCTGGTTCGGCGGGCAGGCTCTGGGCGACTACCGCATTCCCGCGCCGCTTCTCTGGCAGTCGCTGGCCTTCTGCGCGCTGCTGGCCGCGGCCATCGTGTTGGCGCACATCGCCGCGGCGAGCGGCCGGTGCTGGCCACGCCGCCTGGCTGTTGC
>JBAVMZ010000485.1:0-7182 GCA_049690595.1 Occallatibacter sp.
ATTCCAGCGCGCCCAGCAGCCGCGCCGACGCCGCGGCAATCTCGTCCACCGCCGCCACAAACGCCGCCTCGTTCGCCTTCGACGGCCGAGCGAAGCCGCTCACCTTGCGCACGTACTGAATCGACGCCAGCCGAATCTCCGCCTCCGTCACCGGCGGATCGAAGTTGAAGAGCATCTTGATATTCCGGCACATCGTGCGCGACCTCCACGGGCGGCGGCTGGCCCGGCCTTCGCCTGCTTCCACAGTAACCGACGAGTGGCCGGGTACCCCATCCTAACCGCGCACTTTGCGGTTCGGGTGGGAGAGCACGAACCCCAACTGGCCTTGTTCGTGAGGAGCGCAGCCGAGGGATCTGCGCATGTCCTTCGGGCGTCCTTGCATGCAATTCCACCGGCAAGGCGCACAATCGCTCCATGACCCGCGAGTCCGCCGTCGTTATTCCATATCCCGGAGGAAATCGGCGCTTACCCCTCCCCCCTTTCGGCTGTGAAACTGTAAAACTGTGAAACTGTGCAAACAGCCGCCAAAAAAAACACACTAAATAACTACTTATCAACACGTTACGTGATTCTCTCGACTCCAGCCGCCCCGGGATTATTCGTCGTATCTTCGCCACATGCCCACAAAACTCCTATAAAAACCGAACAAAATCCACGCCATTTTGCCCCTGAGACCGCGGAATCCTCCCGGCAAGCCGGAGCAAACTCCGCTAACTCCGCTATCCCCGCCAACTCCGCCCCGTCTTGCTATCCTGAACGGTGCGCTACGAACTCTTCGTCTATCCGCCCTACAACGAGCCGCTGCTCAGCGCCTTTGGCTGCGCTTATGAATCGGTCTTCGTCGTCCTTCACCCCTTCCTCCGCGTCCCCGACGCGCTGGCCTGGAAGACGACGAAAAAGTACCCCGACGACAGCGAAATCCTGGCCCATGCCAGCCGCTGCCCCTGGACCGAGGTCGCCGCGCGCGCCGGCCTCGCCAACTGCTCCCGGCTCGGCCACGCGCTCCTGACCTCCATCGGCGCGCTCGGCCCGGAGCTCGCGGACCCGGCCGCCCGCGACACCCTCAAGGAGTTCCTCGTCGCCGAACCCATCTGGATGCCCACCGAGGGCCGCTTCGAGCCCCTCCTCCAGTCCGCCTTCCTGAGCGCCTTCGAGGCCGTCGGCCACGCGCAACTGGTCCACGTCCCAGAATTCCCCGGCGTCGATCCCATCCGGACTCTCTCGGTCGCCAGCCTCCGCTCCGGCCAGCAGACCTTCCCCGCGGGCGGCACGCTCGCCGCTCCCGACGCCTCGTTTCTCTTCTCCGTCGACTGGGAGAGCTTCTTCACTCTCTTCTACGGCCCGCGCGCCTTCGTCGAGGAGGTCGCCCGGCAGCAGAACCTCGAAGGCTTCTTCGCCACGCCCACCACCGAGCACTACTGGTTCAACTACGTACTCGGCTGCGCCACCGTCACGGTCACGCCCGAAGTCTGGACCGCCGCGACTTCGCCAGACGCCCCCGCGTCGGCCCGCTGACTCGCCGACCCGCCGCCTGACTGTAAAATCTCCAGAGCGGATTTCACGAGAGAGACATGAGTTACTTCGACGAGGTGCAGGAGGCGGCTGCGTTTGTGCGCGGCCGGCTGGGCGGCCCGGGCGGGCTGGAGCCGCGCGTAGGCGTAGTGCTGGGTTCCGGGCTGGGCGCGGCGGCCGAGGCGGTCGAGGACCCGGTGCGCGTGCCCTACCACGAGATTCCCCACTTTCCCCGCTCCACGGTCGAGGGCCACTCAGGCAGGCTGGTGGCCGGCCGTCTCGCCGGAGCGCCGGTCGTCGTCATGCAGGGCCGCGTCCACTTCTACGAGGGCTACACGCCGGCCCAGGTCACCTTTCCATTGCGCGTGCTCGGCGCGCTGGGGGTGCGCATCGTCGTGCTGACCAACGCCGCCGGCGGCATCGAGCCCGGCTACCGCATAGGCCAGCTTGTGGCGCTCGCCGACCACATCAACCTTATGGGCTGGAACCCTCTCGTCGGCCCCAACGAGCCGCGCTTTGCCGTCCGCGCCGGCGCCGGCCTGCGCTTCTTTGACATGACCGAGGCCTACTCCCGCGACCTTCGCCAGCTCGCGCGAGCCGCCGCCGCTGAGGAGGGCTTCCCGCTCGACGAAGGCGTCTACCTGGCCGTCAGCGGGCCCAGCTTCGAGACCCCGGCCGAGATCCGCGCCTTCCGCACCCTGGGCGCCACGCTCGTGGGCATGTCCACCGTGCCGGAGACGATTGTCGCCCGCCACATGGGCATGGAAGTCCTGGCGCTGAGCTGCGTCACCAACCTGGCAGCCGGCCTGGGCGCCACCGAGCTGAGCCACGCCGAGGTCTTCGAAGCCGGCCGCAAGGTCGAGCAGCGGCTCGCCCGGCTGCTGGCGCGTCTGGCGCCCCGTCTGGCCGCCCGCGCGGAGAGCCTGGCATGACGCTGGAGGCAGGCCGCCTTCCCTTCCCGCCCGTGGTCGTGGGCATCGCCGGCTGCTCGGGCTCGGGCAAGACCACGCTGGCCGCCGAGCTGACGCGCACCCTCACCGGCGTCCACTTTCACCTCGACAACTACTACCGCGACCTGAAGCACCTGCCCATGGAAGAGCGGACGCGGCAGAACATGGACGACCCGGCCATCATCGAGAGCCCGCTGCTGGCCGCGCAGGTGGCGGCGTTGGCCCGCGGCGAGGCCATCGAGCAACCGCTCTACGACTTCTCGACCTTCACCCGGATCGAAGGCCGCACCCAGACCGTCCGGCCCACTGGCCTCGTGCTGGTCGAAGGCATCTTCGCGCTCTACTATCCAGAGGTGCTGCCGCTCTACCAGCTACGCATCTATGTGGAGACAGCCGACGATCTCTGCTTCGAGCGGCGGCTGCGGCGCGACACTGTCGAACGCGGCCGGACTCCGGAGTCGGTGCGGCGCCAGTGGGAGGCGACGGTGCGCCCCTCGGCGGAGACCTTCGTCCGGCCTACAAGAGCCCACGCCGACCTAGTCGTCGACGGCGCCGACGCGCTGGACTGGAAGGTCGAGCAGGTGCTGGCCGAGCTTCGGCGGCGCGGGTTGCTGCGCTTTCCGGCCTGACGCCTCCGGTTCCCCTTACCACATTGTGGATCGTGCAAATCCATATTTTCGCCCGACTTTGCACCTCCTCTCGCCCCGCTGCGTCTCTTCAGGTAGAGCGTTTGGTTCCTTTACTGAAGTTTCATCGCTTCGCTACAAGAATCCGCCGCTCCGGGCGATATGTTGAGCATGATGCTGAAGAGATCGAAAGAATCGATGCGGCGGCGCGTCACCGGCTGGCTGCTGGCGGGAATCTCCCCGCGGCGGCTGGCGCTGACGCTGGCCCTCGGCTTTGCCATCGGCTGCATTCCGCTGCTGGGCATCCCGACGCTGCTCTGCCTGGCGCTGGCCCTTCTCCTGCGCCTGAACCTTCCCGCCATCCAGGCTGCAAATTACTTGGCGTTTCCCGTGCAGGTGGCGATGATCGTTCCCTTCGTGCGGCTGGGTGGCCGGCTCTTCGTCTCTGGCCATGGCCGCGGCTTCGACGCCGGGGCGCTGCTGCACAGCTCGCCGCTTGCCGTTCTGACGCACCTGGGCGGGCTGGCCGGCCAGGCGCTGGCCGGCTGGACCGTAGTGGCCGTTCCCACTGTGGCCGTGCTTACCCTTGCGCTCACGCCTCTGCTCCGGCGCGTTCCTGCCCTGAACGAGGCCGCCCCCGCCCAGAGCTGACCCTGTTCCCTGTTCCCTTAGTCCCTGTTCCCTGTTCCCTGTTCCCTGTTCCCTCGTCTCCCTCACTTGCCCGCAAACGGATCCTCCACCGGCTCCCCGCTGCGCAGCCAGGCCGTATAAATCAGGTCGCGCAGCATACTGGCGCCAACGGCCAGCCGTTCGGCCGTGAAGGCCCGCGACTCGGCCGATCCAGCGCCTTCGAAGCCCCCGGCCTTCTCCAGTTGATAGACCTTCTCCACCAGGGTTGCGCTCTGCCGCAGGTAGGCCACGTAGGCGTCGAAGAAGTCGCCTTCGATACGCCGCGGCGGCGTCATCCGCGCCCGCACCTCGGCCTCGTGCAGGTTGGCCGCCACAAAGGGCCCCTCGAACTGCCAGTGAATCCGGTGCGCGGTGGTGTAGCCGTTCGGATTCGGCCCCGTCCAGCCGTTGTACTGCACCGAGGTGTGCAGTGGCTGCGACGCATCGCCTGCATAGTGGCCCAGCCAGCCGGCATAGAAAATGGCTGCCTCCTCGGCCGGCCGCGTGGGCTGGTGCGCGGCGGCCAGCGCCCGGTAATCGCGCAACGCCGCCTTCAGCCGTTCCCAGACCTCGGTCGCCTGCCACGGCTGCAGGCCGATCTTCTCCGGGCGCTGGCCAGCGGCAAAGACGCGGGCCTCGAAGTCCAGCCGCTTGTGCGGCAGCGGTCCCAGCGCGTCGGCCAGTTCCAGGTCGATGAAGTGCTCGGGCGCCTGCGCCGCCTCCAGCTCCGGTTCGGCCCGGTTGCGCCAGCGGTCCGGCTCCGGGCCCAGGTACTCGATTTCGGCCACGGCTTCCGGCGTGCGCAGGAAGGCCGGAGCGTCGGCGGGCAGGTTGAGGGCAGCCAGCCGGTTGATCGTCCGGTGGCCCTCGTTTCCCCAGGCGCGGCCCGGGACGGAAGAAGAAAGGCAGACCGCGGCAACCAGAGCGGCAGGGAGACAGATTCGCATGAGGCCAGTATAGGCAACCGCAGCCTGCCGCAGATTCCAATCCCGTGCGCTTCGTGCCGGTTTTGGCGTGTTTTTGCGGGGTTGGCTGTGCTTTTCAGGTTCAAATCAGCGGTTTTTCAGCCAGAACACTAACAAAAGGGTGTAAGGTAGTGGACGAAAAGCGATTAGGTTCGCGCCGGAAGGCCCGGCTCGGCAACGCCAGCACGGCATAGGCCGATCTGTGGTAAGCAAGAGCAAAAGTGGATACCTCCAGGAGAGATATGCGGGGAAGATCCGGCGGGGAGAAGAAGAGCAGAGCCAAGACTCCGGCGAGGCGGCGGGCGGCCAGCCTGTCTGCCGCTGTGTGCGCTCCGGAACCGCCGCGCGCCCACGGAGGCATCCAGGGCGAGGAGCTGAGCCGCCTGCAAGAGGTTCTGCTCCACGCCGTTGCGGACGGAATCTGCGGTGTGGACGCCCAGGGGCTGGTAAGCTTTGCCAATCCCGCCGCCGGAAGGCTGCTGGGCGCCCCGCCCGAGAGCCTCAAGGGACGGCCAGTCCACGAGTTGCTGCACGGCGCCGCCCCCGCGGGCCGCCGTTGCGCTGGCGATTGCACCCTGCGCCGCGCCACCGGCCACCAGATGGCCGCAGCCGGGGAAGAGACCGTCTTCCGTGCCGACGGCAGCAGCTTCGCCGCCGAGTACAACCTCACGCCCATCCTCCAGCAGGGCCGCTCGACCGGCTCTGTGCTGAGCTTCCGCGACATCACCCAGCGCCACGCCCTGGACCGGCTCAAGGACGAGTTCATCTCCACCGTCAGCCATGAGCTGCGCACGCCGCTGACCTCCATTCGCGGCGCGCTGGGACTGCTGTCTTCCGGCATCCTGGGCCAGGTCAACGAGAAGGCCGCCAACCTGCTCCGCATCGCGCTGACCAACTCCGACCGGCTGGTCAGGCTGATCAACGACATCCTCGACCTGGAACGTATCCAGAGCGGGCGCGAGCCGCTGGCCTTCCGCCCGGTTCACCTGGAGGAGATCGTGCGCCAGGCCATCGACGGGATGGCTCCGGTGGCCGATGCGGCTGGCGTCGAGCTCATCCACGACGCAACGCAGGCAGTGGTGGCCGCCGACGCGGACCGGCTGCTGCAGGTGCTCACCAACCTGCTCTCGAATGCGGTCAAGTTCTCGCCCACCGGCTCGCAGGTCGCGGTGATTCTGGAACTCGGCGAGACGGGCGTGACGCTGTCGGTCATCGACCATGGCCGTGGCATCCCGGCCGACAAGCTGGAGTCGATCTTCGGCCGCTTCCAGCAGGTCGACGCCTCCGACTCGCGCCAGAAGGGCGGCAGCGGCCTGGGCCTGGCCATCTGCCGGACCATCGTGCTCCAGCACTCCGGGCGCATCTGGGCCGAACGCAACCCGCTGCGCGGCTCCACCTTCCGCGTCTTTCTGCCCTATGAGCCCGTGGCCACCAGCGGATTGGGCGACGCCCAACAGCGGCGGGGCACGGTGCTGCTGGCCGACGCGCACGGCGCCACCCGTCCGCTCATCGCGGCCAAGCTCAGCCGCCACGGTTACCGCGTGATCGAAGCCGCCACAGTCGAGCAGACCCTGGCCGCGGCGCACGACGGCGTCGAAGCCATCCTGCTGGACACGGCCCTGGACGGCATGAACGGCTGGGAGATCCTCCCCCTGCTCCGGCGCCTGGACCCCGAGGCCCGCACCCCGGTCGTGCTGCTGAGCCTGGAGAACGGCCACAATCCCGCCGACCTGCCCGCCGGCGCCGAGGGCTGGGTCAATCGCCCGCTCGAAGACGATGCGCTGCTGGGCGAGCTGGCTCGGGTGCTCTGCGGCCCGGGAGAGAAGATTCGCATCCTGGTGGTGGAGGACGACACCGACCTGGCCCAAGTGATCGCCGAGATCTTCGCCCGCGACGGCATCGAGGTGGAGATAGCCTTGACGCGCCAGGCGGCGCTGGACTCCTGCTTTGCCTTCCAGCCGCACCTGATGGTCCTGGATATCGGCCTGCCCGACGGCGACGGCTTCAGCGTGGTCGACTGGCTGCGCCAGCACGAAGGCTTGGCCACCATGCCGCTCGTGGTCTACTCGGCGCGCGAGCTGACCCCCGCCGAGCGCCGTCAGCTCACCCTCGGCCCCACGCACTTCCTCACCAAGGCCCGCGTGCAGCCGCAGCAACTCGAAGCCCTGGTGCTCACCATGCTCCGCTCCGCCCGCGCGACGGCGGACGCCGCTCAGGCCTCGTGAGCCGCCGGCCCGCGCCACCGCATGAACGCCGGACTGCTGCGCATCTCTCCCGGGCAGGATTCCATGCTCTCGCTCTGGTTCGCATATCCGGATGAGCTTGCGGATGCGGCGCTGGTCGCCCGCTCGGCCGCGTTGCTGACCCCCGACGAGCGCGCGCGCTGGCAGCGCTACCGCTTCGAGCGCGACCGGCGGCAGTTCCTGGCCACCCGCGCGCTGGTGCGGACCGCTCTCTCCA
>JBAVMZ010000486.1:0-11232 GCA_049690595.1 Occallatibacter sp.
CGCTACAGCCGGCCAGGAGGCGCTACGGTTTCATGACTCGCGGGCCTGCCGCGGCGGTCCACCCGCCGTGGCTTCAATCCGCGTCGGCCGCACAGCGAAAGCCGATGGTGCCTGACCGGTCCATGCCCGGCGCCATCAGCAGATAGCGGCCGTGCTGGTCCAGCCGGTAGGCCTGCGGGAAGTACCACATCGAGCCCTGCGGTTGGTAGTAGCTGCCGCCGCGCAGAATGGCGGAACGGGTGTGCGCGTCGGCGAACTCGCTGGTCCACTGCCAGACGTTGCCCACCATGTCCATCACGCCGAAGGGGCTGGCGCCAAGCGGATGGGCGTCCACATCGGCGGGAGCGGTCAGCCGCCGGCCCTTCTCCGGCGCGGGAACGGCGGCGGCATCCCACTCGCTGCCCCACGGATAGAGCCGGCCGTCCGCGCCCTGCGCCGCGTACTGCCACTCCCACTCGTTGGGCAGCCGCTTGCCGGCCCAACTGGCGTATGCGCGGGCATCCTCCAGCGAAACCCAGGTGACCGGGCGGCGCTCCCAGCCGGCCGGGTAGCTGCCGTTTCGCCAATCGCGCAGGAAGTTGTGCTCGTCGGCCGGGTGGTAGTGCGTGGCGTCGAGGAAGCGCTTGAACTCGGCGTTGGTCACCGGGTAGCGGTCAATGTGGAAGGCGCGAAACTGGAGCGTGCGATCGTGCTGGCGGCGAGGCGCATCCTCCCAGGGGTACTGCACATCCACGCCGGCCTTGCTGCCAGCATTCACCTCCACGCCCTGCACCTTGAACTCGAAGCTGGCGGCGGAGATGAGGATCATACCCTGGCGCGCGGCCGCCGTCGCATGGGCCGGGGCGATGGCCACCATCCGCTGCGGCAGCGGCTCCCACTCGTCGGAGAGCTGACCCAGCGGCGTTGCGGAGCGCTCGCGCATTTCGCCCATCAGCTTCTCCAGATCGGCGGGGAGGCTTGCGGAGTGCACTTCGAGAACCGCGCCGAAGCCCTTGCTCTCGAGCTCGAAGCTCAGCATGGAGCGCCCGTCGCGCGCGGGCTCTGGCGTCAATTCCACGCCGTGCCACAGGTCGAAGAAGCGTGCGCCCGCGGCGGCCTCCACCTGAATCTGCGCACCGGTTACGCGGAAGTCGTTGCGGTTGACGAGGGTCCACAGCACGCGGTCCGCCGAGGGGAAGCGGCTGGCGAAGACACCTTCCTGCACCGTGGGCGCGTGCGGCTGCCACTCGGGGCTCGCGAGCAGAGGCGCAAAGGCGCGCTCGATGCCGATCACGCGGCGGAGCGCCTCTGCGGCGCGGGGGGTGAAGCCGTTGTGGATGCCGACCACGTCCTGCTGGTCCGAGTAGCCCACGCCGTTGAAGAAGGCCGCCTGGATGCCGTCGATCTGGTGGCGGCCGCCGTTGACCAGCATCGGCATGTGGCGCGTCTCCAGCCACTTGTAGCGACTGATCATGGGCACGAAGGGGAAGCTCCAGTAGGCCCAGGTCATCTGGTTCCAGGCCAGCGCCTCCTCCGGCGGCAGGCCCTCCGGATGCAGGGCGAGCGGATGGCCTACGGCCTCGGAGGCCGTGAGGTAGACGTGCGGCATCCCGTCCATGGTGTCGCCCATCAGGCCGTCGGCGCCGATCTGCTTCATCAGTTCGGCCTGCGTCAGCCAGTCCCTGCGGCCCTCGTCGCGGGTGCCGCGGTCCCACGGCGCCTGGGGAAAGAAGACGCGCACGCCGCGGCGATGGAAATCGGCCACCATCCGGCGCACCCCTTCGATGCCGCCGGGCATATCGCGCAGCCGGTCGAACTGGTTGCGGTCGTCCACGCCGAGGTTGGGGAAGATATCCCAGATCAACACGCTGTCGGCGCCGCCGAACTCGCGTTCGAGCCGGTCGAGATAGCGGTCTACTGTGTACTGCTGCCGGTCGCGATCGAAGAAGTCGCGCTCCTCAATCATCATCTGCGCGCAGACCAGGTTGTGCTGGGTCCAGGCCAGTTCCGGGCGGCCATAGTTGGCGCCGTCGTAGCCGATGCGCTCAAGCCGCTCCTGCCGCCATCGGCGCAGGTCGTCGAGCCACGCCTGCCGGTCGGTTGGCTTGGCCGGGCCGGGAATCTGCGCGTCCTCGGCGGGATAGGCGGTGTCCTGCGCCAGGCCGCGGCCAGCCGGCAGCGCGAGCCAGAGAATCAACAGGAACCGGCAGCAAGAGAAGAGGGCGCGGCAGAGCGGCTTGGCGCCCGCGCGAAAGAGAATGCCTGTCTGCACGGCGATTGTCCCCCTGGATTCAATCGAAGCTCGCCGCTTCGTGCCCATCAGAACCGGTTGCAACCCTATCAGGAGTCTGTTTCCGCAGTCCATAGACGCCTGCTAGCGGATGCAGCGGAAAGAACTGCCCGCCCGTTCATTGCAGATGGATCGAGTTCAGAATCCGCTCGAAGGTGGGACGCGCGGCGGGGAACTCCGACTCCGGCGCGACGAAGACGAAGTAGCGCACGCCGGCGCCGGACGGCATGCCGACGATCCAGTCGCGCTCGCCGCTGCTTTGGCCGGCAGAGTGGTTGGCGCACTCGGCGGAATCGGCGACCATGTCGCCTACCGCCAGCCGGCTCACCGGGCCCGGCTCAAACCCCGGATTCTCCCGCGCAAGTTGACTGACCAAAGCGTTGAAGGTCTGTCTGAGGCTCCCTGGCTCTTCCGTTCTGTACACCCCCGTGACCACGCCGTAGAGGAGAGCCCCCCGCTGGCCGTTCCCGCCCTGGCCGATGCCGCTCGGAGGCGCCAACTGGACCGAGTTCCGGTCCCCGCGCGGCTGCCAGTTGGGTGGAACGGAGATGGAGAATCCATTCCCCTGGAACGCCGTCCAGTTCTGCGGCGGCGCGCTGCCGGCGTTGGCGTCGACCGGAGTCCCGGCGCTGTATAGGCCCGTGCCGGTGCGGTCCGAAGGCTCCGCGGCTCTGCGCTTCCAAACGCCCGAGGAAACCTCTTTCGCGGTGTAGGCGTGGATCTTGGCGGCTTCCTGGTGGATGCTGCGGAACTCCGGCGTGTTGGCCACCAGGTCCGTTCGCGGCGCGAAGGTGGCGATCTCGCGGTTGATGTACTCGGTGCGGTTGCCGGGGTTGGGATGGTCGCTCATCAGTTGCGCGCCGCCCTTGCCGTATTTCGCCTCGACGGTCTCGAAGAACTGGGGCATGGCGCGGGGATCGTAACCGGCGTCGTAGAGGATGCCCACGCCTTCGAGATCGGCCTGCTTCTCGGCGCCGCGGGACATCCTGAGAAAACCGAGCCCGGCGGTCAACCCGATGCCCTTCTCCGCCAGGGTTCCGACGGCGGAATCGCCCAGCATGACTCCGCTGGCGAGCTGGCCGATGCCAGCCATGATGCCCACGCGCTGCTGCTTCTCGAGATTGCAGACGGAGTGTTCGATGGCCACGTGCGAGATCTCGTGCGCGACCACGCCTGCAAGCTGCGCTTCGGTGTCGGCGGCCTGAATCGTGCCCAGATTGACGAAGATCGATCCTCCGGGAAGCGCGAAGGCGTTGATATCGTCCACATTGACCACGTGGAAGTTGTAGGGCCAGCGATAGCCGGGCGCGTGCGCGGCGAGCTTTTCTCCCAGCGCCTGGACGTACTGAGCTACTGGGCTGGAATCGGGCAGAACCGGCATCCGCTGGTAAACCTGCCGCGCGGCCTTGTTGCCGATCTCGATCTGCTTTTCCGGCGGCATACTGTTCTTGCACGGCTGCAACTCGGTGCGGGCCCACGCCGGTTGCGTTCCGAAGATGCAGAGCAGGGCCAGGCAGAACAGGGCTGCAAGAATGCTTTTTGCCTGCGGAGGATTCACGTGCCTCATACTCCCCATGATAAAAGACGCCGTTTCGAGGCGCGGTGAGTTGCGATACGAACGCGGCGGCGCCCGGAGTGTTCCGATTCGAGACAGTTTCAATTGGGTCGGTGTGGAGCCCGGGGATCGCGGAGTGCGGATTGCGCACGGCGGGCGACGGGCCTAGTGTGGGATCGATGCCAGTCCTTTCCGTTGATCTCGCCTCTCGCCGCTGGTCCGACCTGGGGATTGTGGTTCTGGACCGTGAGCCTTCCTCCGCCTTCGCCGACCCTGTCGCGCTGCGACTGGATGCGAGCTACGAGCCGGCAGCCCTGGAGCGGCCGGTGAGCTGCGAGATTCTGCTCTGGAATGACCGCGAACCGCTGGACGCCAACACCCTGGCCGGCCGGCTCAATCACCTGTGCGGCGTGCGCGGCATCCAGCTGATGATGCTGGACGGGCCGCAGGCGTGGAAGTCGCGCTTCAACGGCCTCGCGCACGCCAGGATCAGCGAGCGGCAACTGAACACCGCGGCCAAGACCGGGCTGCCGGGTATGGTGAAGCCGCTCACCTACCGGCGCTTTGCCGAGTTCTGCCTGGACGTGTACGAGGCGCTCTGCCGGCGCGGGTGGCGGCGGCTGGAGACGCGCGAGCAGCCGGGCGCGGGGCCGGAACGGGTGCTGGTGGAGAGCTACCCGCACGCCGCGTGGAAGTCGCTGGGCCTCAAGCCGCTGCCGGCCAAGCGCCGGGCGCGGGTCAGCGATCTGGCCGAGGCCTACGCGGCGCTGAACGCCGTCGAGCCCTTCACTTGCAACCGTCCGCCGAACCACGACCAGTTGCAGGCCATCGTCGGCGGGCTTCCCGGGCTGGCTCTCGCGGAGCGGAACACGGCCGGAGCGCGGATTGTGGGCGCGCCGCCGCGCCGCGAGGAAGGTCACTGGCGCGAGGGGTTCATCGTGCTGCCCCTTCCGCCGGCGCCGCCGAGCAAGGTGCGCTGGCTGCACTGAAGTTCAGCGGTAGACCTCGCTTCGGTGGCCGACGGCCAGGGTCAGAATGACGAGTTCGCCGTCGAGGATCTCGCAGAGGACACGGTAGTCGCCCACGCGATATCGCCAGTAGCTGCCGAGTTCGGGGCCGGTGAGCGCTTTTCCCAGCGTGCGCGGGTCGTCGAGCGGGGCGATGCGGGAAGAGAGAAATTCCTTGATCCGGCGGGCTGTCGGCGGGTCGAGCTTCGCCAACTGCTTCTTGGCGGTGTCGCTAAACCTAATCTGCCAGGCCAAGTTCGCGCTCCACTTCCTCTAAGGTCCAGGTGCGCTCTTCGCCAGCATGGATGCGGCGCGCGGCCTCGTGGGCCAGGTAGTAGTCCTCGAGGTCGTCGAGCTTTTCCGAGATGGCCTCGATCATGTAGAAGGTCTTGCTGCGGCCGGTGCGCTTGGCGAGCCGGTCGAGCCGGGCTCTGAGTTCATCGGGGAGTCGAAGGGAGACAGCGGAACCCATGGTGTGCCTCCTGGGTGCGATACAAGTATCGCACATCCAGGGCCGTCTGTGGGAGGGCGGCCTATACCGGTTCCAGAGTGGGTGTATCCCGGAACCATTGCCCTCCAGTGCCGATTTCCTCAAGAAATCGGCACCTTGCACGAACAGAACAAGGGCACGGAGACTCTGGAACCGGTCTATACTCGGCGCGGTTTCTTTGTGCCGGGTGGGGGAGAGCACGGTTCCGTTCTTGCCGCCCCGGAGTTCTGTGCTTTGCCACCCTACCGCGATAGAACTGCGGTAGGATGGGGCACCCCTGTTCTGTGGCCGGCTCAGATTCCCTCGGGGCTGGGGTGGGCCGCCGGCCTGGGTTCGGGTGGGCTGGCTACCCGCCCGCCGTTGGGACAGGGTTTCGCTACCGAGAGGTAACGCCGTACACTTGGTTTTCGCAAATCTGTGCAATTGAGGGAGTGCCCAATGGCAACTTGCCCCGCGTCGGACCCGTCCACGGTCGAAGCTTATCCTGCCAAGACGTTTTTCGTAGACATGCTCACCCGGGATATCGATCTCAAGGATGCCATCCTCGATCTCCTCGACAACTGCCTGGACGGCGCAATGCGTTTGGTCGCGTCCCCCAGCGTAGCTGACACGACATATAGGGGACGTTGGGCGGAGATAGAATTCGACCGTAACAGGTTTTCGATCAAAGACAACTGTGGAGGCATTCCCGTCGATATCGCTCGACACTCCGCCTTCCGAATGGGGCGGACCGACCGGAATCTAGACAAAGACATTCCGACGGTTGGAGTGTATGGAATTGGAATGAAGCGAGCGATTTTTAAACTGGGCAGAGATGCCGCCGTCGAGAGCATGCACCAAACCGAGAAGTTCACGGTAAAGATCGATAGAGGGTGGATGGAAAACGACCAGGCTTGGACGATCCCTATATCAATAGGAACCGCCGATCTGACTGAGCCTGGTACGCATATTGTGGTGCAGGAGTTGCGTGAGGAGGTTTCTCGCCTCTTATCAAACGAAACCGATTTTGTCACCGATCTCAAAAATGCCATCTCCGACTATTACGGGCTCATCATCGAAAAGGGTTTTACCGTTCGAGTCAACGGAGACCCTATACAGTTCACACAGAATGGGTTGTTGGTCGAGGATTTGGCCTTCAATAACTCAGCCGGGATTATGCCATACGTCTATCACGCAGAGAAGGACGGCATCGTGGTTTCGGTGGTTGTGGGATTCTACCGGAATCTCCCGGATGAAAACGAGGAAGAGGAGTCTCTCGCCGGCAAGCCCAGCAGCGAGCAGGCCGGAATCACAGTTGTCTGCAATGACAGGGTTGTCGTATACGCAGACAAGACTCGAATCACAGGGTGGGGCGAAGCCACCGTCCCGCAGTACCATACCCAATTTGTTTCGATCACAGGATTGGTGACGTTCAGTGCCACGAATGCCTCCCTTTTGCCCCTGACCACGACGAAACGCGGCTTAGACGGAAATTCGCAGCTATACCTCGAGGTGAAGGATCACATCCGCGAGGGTATCAAATTCTTCACTGATTTCACTAACAGGTGGAAGGGGGCGTCGATTGAACGTCAGAATCTCCAGATCCGCGCGAAGTCTGTGACTCCGACTCGGATAGCTCTCTCCGTTCCTCCCGAGAAGCAGGCGCCCGTCCGCAAGGGAATGGGGGGCTGGAAGTTCAAACCGCAACTTCCGTTGCCGCAAGAGGCTGACCCGATGCGCCAGATAAAATTTAGCCGCCGACAGAGCCAGATCGCGGCAGTTGCCAATTACCTCTTTGACGATCCTTCAACCGCGCCCGCAGACGTTGGTGGAAAGTGCTTTGACGACTTCCTACGGAAGGCGGCAAAATGAGCTCAGGAGCCACGATCCCGTACCATCTTCGTCAGAACAAGGCGATTGACCGTAACCTGTTCATCGATCTCCTGACGCGGATCAGTCGTTACAGGAACATCTCCGACTATCAGTACGTCGGATTCGGGGGTCCGTTTCTTGAAGATTTCAAGATACTCCATGGCGCGCTTCGTTTACGCGACATGACGTCTCTTGAAAGAAACGACGAAGTGGTCAAGAGGCAAAACTTCAATAAACCGCTCTCGTGCATCACCATCTTGAAGAAAACCAGCGGAGAGTACCTTACTGAGTTCGACTTCGATAAGCCGTCGATCGTCTGGTTCGATTTCACTTCCGCCAAAGATCTCGGTCTGCAATTGGCTGAGATCGAATTGTTGGCACGAAAACTGAATGCGGGTGACGTCGTAAAATGTACGTTCAATGCTTCGCCTGAGCCACTGGGTAAGCCCAAAGACGATAGCGATCTCCGGGAGTTTCGGCTCGCGGAGTTCAGGAACAGAGCGAGCGTGTACGCCCCATCGAATGTCGATGTCGATAGTGTGACAAGCGGGAATTATCCCAATAGCTTGCTCCGCTGCATCGAAAGCGCACTGAAAAGGGGGTTGGACACCAAACCGCGCTCCGTCATCATGCCGTTATCGTCTTTCACCTACGCGGATGGACAACAGATGCTTACGGTTACCGCGATCATCCTCGACGAGATCGACCAAGGGAAGTTTCTCGCAGAGACACGGTTGGAGCATTGGCCGTTTCGGTGCAACGGCTGGGACAATATTCGGTCGATAAGCGTTCCCCAACTCTCGGCGAAGGAACGGTTGCATCTCGAAAGTATGCTTCCGGGCGAAACCGAAGCTGCCAATATCATCGGCGCCCTCGGGTACTATGTCGGAGACTCTGCTTCCGAGGGCGAGAAACTCATGGCAAATTTCATTGACTATTACCGGCTCTACCCGCAGTATTCGAGAGTTGTGCTTTAAGGGGCTGACGCTCCAGCGCTCGCGCGCCAGTTTGCGACGCCGCGATTCAGGGAGGATGATAATTCAATCGGAACCCGATTCCCGCGTGCGCGGAGAGGGCAGAACCATGGCGGACAACCGATCGCCGGCGAGTAGGAGCGCACTCATGTCCCGGATTCGCGGAAAAGACACCGCTCCGGAGTTGGCCGTGCGCCGTCTGCTGCATTCGCTCGGTTACCGGTTTCGTCTGTACAGACGCGATTTGCCGGGTTCGCCCGACATCGTGTTTCCTTCCCGGCAAAAAGTCGTTTTTGTGCACGGCTGTTTCTGGCATGCCCATGGTTGCCGCATCGGGCGGCCGCCGAAATCCAGGCCGGAGTTCTGGGTGCCGAAGCTGGAGCGGAATCGACGCAAAGACCGCCGGGATAGGCGCAAGTTGAGGGAGCAGGGATGGGGGGTACTGACGGTCTGGCAGTGTCAACTTGCGGACGAGGAAAGGCTCAAATCGCGGTTGCTTTCCTTTCTCGGTCCCGCCGGCGAAAATCCGATCGACAAGAGGCGCGCAAACCGTTAAGCTGAACTCTGGAGGGCTGGCTTGAATCGGCCTATTGGAATCGATCTATTTGCCGGCGCCGGGGGGCTGAGCCTGGGCTTCGAGCAGGCAGGCTTCGACGTGGCCGCTGCCGTCGAGATCGATCCGGTGCATTGCGCGGTCCATGAGTTCAATTTCCCCCAATGCAAGGTCATCCCGGTTTCGGTCGAGAAGCTCTCCGGCGACGACATACGACGCATCTCCGGGATTGGACGACGCCCGGTCGATGTTGTCTTCGGGGGCGCTCCGTGCCAGGGCTTTTCGATGATTGGACGGCGAGCCCTGGACGACCCGAGGAACAGCCTGGTTCGGCACTTCCTCAGGCTGGTGACCGAGTTGAAGGCATCCTATTTCGTCTTCGAGAATGTGAAGGGGCTGACGCTGGGCGAGCACCGCGGATTCCTCGAAGAGTTGATCGGGGAGTTCGAGAAGGCCGGGTACCAGACCAGGGAACCGTGGCAGGTTTTGGACGCCGCCGAATACTGCGTGCCGCAACACCGGGAGCGCCTCATCCTCTATGGCGCGAAAAGGGGCAAGCGGCTTCCGGACTATCCATCTCCCTTGTTCCGGCCCGCGGATTCAAACGAGGCGGGCCTTCTTCCGGTTGGTCCGACTTGCCGCGATGCGCTGGACGATCTCCCGGAGGCGGAGGACTTTGACGAACTGTGGTATTCCGACGAGGTTCTGGTAAGCGGCTGGGGAAAGCCGGGGACCTACGCCAAACAGTTGCGTTGTCTGGGGGCGGGCGCCTGGCATTTTGGGTACGCCCGAAATTGGAATCGGCGCGTACTTACATCCAGTTTGAGGACGGCGCACACATCGATTTCCCGGCGGCGCTTCGATGCGACGCGGCCGGGAGAGACCGAACCGATTTCGCGCTTCTACAAGCTCCCCGCAAACGGACTCAGCAACACACTTCGGGCGGGAACCGATTCGTCGCGCGGGGCCTTCACCAGTCCCAGGCCAATTCACTATTCGCGACCTCGCTGCGTAACGGTGCGAGAGATGGCCAGGCTGCACGGATTCCCCGACTGGTTTCGGCTCCACATGACGAAGTGGCACGGCGCGCGGCAGATCGGAAACTCTGTCCCGCCTCCGCTGGCTCGTGCTGTTGCACTTGAAGTCGGGCGTGCGATGAACTACGCTCCCTGTCAGCCGGAGGGTTCTATTCCTCTTGGGGATACGCGGTTGCTGGATCTGGACATGTCCGAAGCCGCCGCCTATTTCGGCATCCCCGTGCCGATTGGCAGGCGCGACCGTAAAAGCGGCGACAGGAAGCGCAAGCAGCACGAGATCGAGGCCGAGCATTCCTTGGAACTGGCCTTCGAAAACGGTAGCGCGGCGTAGGCTCTCCTTTCCTGACTCCGCAAATGGAGTCTCGGCGGTGACCCGCCGTTTCGCTTTTCGTCTCTTTCCCAACCCCAAACCTGGCGGCGCCCCGGATCATCGCCCGGCCGAGGGGTGCCCGCCTGCTTATTTCTGCGTTCCCAGCGCCTTCTCCAGGAACTGGATGAGGCGCTGGCGGGCATCGAAGCCGTGCCAGGGCTCGGGGGAGGGGTAGCCGAAGATGCCCATGGCCAGGGGGCCGTGGTTTTCGCGCGGGTAGGTGACGAGTTCGACGGGGACGCCTTCCTGGCGCAGGGCTCGGTACATCTCCTGGGCTTGACCAAGCGGATCGGTCGTGTCCGCCTCGCCCTGCAGAAGCAGGAAAGGCGTTTTGGCGTGGGCCGCGCCGGCAAGCGGGCTCTGCCGCCAGGCGTCTTCCATGCGCTCCCAGGGCTTGCCGAAATACCAGCGGTCGTACCAGGAGCCGTTTTCGGTGCCGTACTCGCTGAACTGGTCGATGACCGGCGCGCCGGAGACGATGGCGCGGAAGCGGTTAGTTTTGCCCTCGACGAAACCGGCCATCTCGCCGCCGTAGCTGTAACCGATGAGGGCCATGCGGGCGGGGTCGAGGGGGTAGCGGCCGAGGACAAAGTCGATGCCGGCGAGGATGTCCTGGTAGTCGCCGCCGCCGAGGTCGTTTTTGTTGGCCGCGGCAAATTTTTGGCCGTAGTTCGACGAGCCGCGGGGGTTGGGCCGGAGCACGGCCCAGCCGTGGCCGACGAGGAAGTCGGCGAAGGGGTCGCGGCGGTTCTGCCAGGCGCCGAAGGGACCGCCGTGGACATCGACGACGAGGGGAAAGCGCTGGCCGGCGGAGACCGGGGGCAGGTAAAGCAGGCCCTCGATGGTAAACGGGCCGCTCTGCCAGCGGACCAGCTCGGGCTCGACGGAGCGCAGGCCGGCGGGGGCGAGATCGGGGATGGCGACGGGCTGGCAGGGAGCGCCGAGGGTGGGGGCGTAGCAGAGCTTCTCCGGACGGCCGGGGCTCTGGTCGAGCCAGACCCAGCCGGTCTGGCGGCGGTTGGTGTGGAGGCCGGATGCGACGGTGGCGCCGAGATCGACCGGCCGCGGCGGCTTGCTGGCGTCGAGCGCGAGGCGGACGGGCGCGGCGCGGGTTCCGATGCCGGCC
>JBAVMZ010000487.1:0-10016 GCA_049690595.1 Occallatibacter sp.
GGTGGGCGTCGCCCCGGCGCACCGGGAGATGGGCCGCCGGAGCGTGGCGGGAGGGGCGGCGGTGGCCGGAAAAGTCCTGCGGAATAGTTGCTGTGCACCGGGGAGGAATCTGATATAAGGTTACGCATCGCCAGAACCGAGGTTGCACGTTCCTGCTCCCGTGCATTCGGGCCGTTCGCAGCCGGATCATGTGCGTGCGAGCCCGGCCATTTGGGGGCAGGCCGTCCGGGAGGCATCTTTGGCAGCGGCCGCGCGGAAGGGCGTTCAATCGACGCTCGAGCGATCCAGCAGGAGCAAGGGTGCCCGAGATGGTTGCGGACGGCCCCGGTTCCGCCGCGCGGCTGGCTTGAATTGGAGTTCATAGGAAGTTCTGTTTCGGCGGCAAGTTGAGAGGAAAGACCGATGAGCCTGAAATGTTCGCTGGGGATTCACGACTGGCGCGGGTGCGCATGTTCCGCGTGCGGCAAGACACGCGATGAAGAACACGACTGGAGCAAGAGCTGCCTGAAATGCGCTGCGTGCGGAAAGGAAGGGGATCACGACTGGAAGGCAAACTGCGAAGCGTGCGGGCGCTGCGGGGCAACGCGCGCGGGCGCGCACCAGTGGAAGGGGTGCAAGTGCGGCGCCTGCGGCGCCGCGCGCGACGAAGGCCACGACTGGTCGCGAGACTGCGGCCAGTGCAGCCGATGCAAACAGACGCGCGCGGCCGAACATACATGGGAAGGCCGCGGGTGCGCAAAATGCGGAAAGACGCTCGACCTGAAAGGGATACTCAAGGGTCCCGATGAGACCCGGAACCTGGCGCTGGCGAAATTGTGCGGCGCGGGGATTTCGGGTGCGCTGATCGATGCCCTCGCCTCGCACCTTGGCGCCGGGGAAGATCGTACGGTGAGGCAGGGCGCGGCCGCGGCGCTTGGGGCGCTAGGGGATTCCCGCGCCGTCGATGCTTTATGCAAGGCGCTGGACGTGGACAAGGAGAGCCTGTTTCTTCTGGGGGATCTTGCAGAGGCGCTGCGCAATATCGCGGACCGGCGCGCGGTCGAGCCGCTGATGAAATGGCTTCTTTCCATTCATGCCGATGCGGAGATGGTGGGCAACCAGACGCGGTTCAATCTCAGCTACAGCCTGAACCAGTACGAACAAGAGCGCACCATGAAGCGATTCTTGAGGGGCATGACCCATAGGGAGGTGATCCGGGCGCTCGGAGTTTTGCGCGCCACCGAGACGGCGCCCTATCTGGTGCGCTCACTTCAGGATCGTGAGTTTGATGTATCGGAGGCCGCCATCGAGGCGCTGGGAGAGATGGGCCATCTGGTGCGCCCGCAGTTGGAAGCGATCTTATCCGACGGGAGCGCGCACGAAGAGAGGCGCCGCGAGGCAGTGAGCGCACTTAGGGCGTCGAACGATCCAGAGGCAATTCCGGCGTTGCTGGGTGCGCTCCGCGACGAGAACGAAGGGGTCCGGCGCGATGCCGTGGAAGCGCTCTCGAAGGTCGACGATCCCAGGGCGTTTCAAGCGATTGTGGATTTGCTCATGGGAACCGATGCGACGCTTTCGAGGAACGCTGCCTATTATCTCGGGGAGTCCGGCGATGTCCGCGCCGCAGGCCCGCTGCGGGAGGCCTTGCAGATTGCCAGCACGGGGACGCGATCGAGCGTTGCGCACGCGTTGGCGAGGCTGGGCGATGGGGCAGGCTCGGAGATTCTCGCGGGGGAACTGGGCGACGCCAAGCAACGCAGATATGCGGCCGCGGATCTTGGAGCCATCAGAGATGCGCGCGCGTATGAGCCGCTGAGAGGGATGCTGTCAAGCAAGGAGAATGGGGAGCGCGCCGACGCCGCGCTGGCGTTGGGGCGGTATGGGGATCGGCATGCGATCCCGGATCTGGCGCGTCTGCTGAAAGACCCCGAAAGGAGTGTGAGGGGTGCGGCCGCGGCGGGTCTTGCGATGCTGGGCGACCTGGGCGGTTTCGACAATCTGATTGCCGCTTTGTGGTTTTCGGGGATCTGCGACCATGAGCAGGCCCGCGCCGTCGAGGCTCTGGGCTATACGGGCGATCCGCGGGCAGTGACGAACCTGGTGCGCGCGCTGCGGGGCGCGGTGAAGCCGACGCGCAGGGCAATTGCGAAAGCGTTGGGGCGCCTGGGGCAGCCAGCGATCGAGCAGTTGCTTGCGGAGTTGGGCGATGCCAGGCCCATTGTGCGGCTGCATGCCGCGGAGGCGCTGGGACGCATTGGCGCCGCGAGCGCCGGCGATGCCCTGAACCGGCTTGCCGGCCAGGACAAGGACTACGAGGTTCGGGCGGAGGCCGAGGCATCGCTTCGGCGATTGCCTGCGGCAGCCGCCTCGGCGCAGTAACATCAGAGGCACGGCCGCGGGGCGGGTCACGGCCGGCTCAGCCGGTGACAATCTCGGAGAAGTCGGCGATGGTGGAGAAGCCGCGGAGGATCTCGTCGATCAGGGCGAGGTTGGCGCCGCGGATGGCTTCGTCGTTGTCGAGGACCATCACCTTGTCGAAGAAGGCGTCGACGGTGGGGCGGAGGGTGGCAATGAGAGCCAGAGCCTCGGCGTAGTTGCGGGCCTCGCGCAGGGCGGCGACCTTGGGGGCGAGGGCGGAGGCGGAGGCGGCAAGCTGCTGCGCCTCTGGCGCGAGCTTCGTGGCGTCGGCGGGGCCGACGGCGAGCTTCTTCTCGGCGGCTTGCTTGAGGATGTTCTTGATGCGCTTGAAGGCGGCGGAGACGGCCGCGAAGTCCTCCGAGCCGCGGACGGCGGTCAGGGCCTCGGCGCGGGCGATGGCGTCGCTGACATCGTCAGAATCGGCGGCGAGCACAGCGTTGACCACATCGTAGGCGAAGCCGCGGACATCCTTGAGATAGAAGGTCAGGCGCTCCTGTAAGAACTTGACCAGGTCCGGCAGAGTCGTTTCCGCTTTGGCGCTTTGATCGACTTGGTTGGCTGCGATCGACAATACTTCGGACAATGTCAAAGGCAATTGGGACTCCGCAAGGATCTTGACGATACTGTTTGCGGATCTGCGCAGCGCAAAGGGGTCTTTCGAGCCCGTCGGCCCATGACCGAGACAGAACATCGCGACAGTCGTTTGAATGCGGTCAGCGATGCCGAGAAGTTGCCCTTCAGCAGTCGATGGAATAGCATCTTCGATCGATGCTGGCTTGTATTGGTCATAAATGGCTTGCGCAACTTTCTCGCCCAACCCTTGAACGCGCGCATAAACACCGCCGATTATGCCCTGCAATTCGGTGAATTCCTTGACGAGTTCGGTAGTCAGATCGGTCTTCGCCAATCGAACAGCCTCTTGCAACGCATTTGCATCCAGCACAACCGTTCGCTCAGCAACGGTAAGTGCGAGTTCATCCGCTATGCGACCGGTTACGACGGTCTTGGTCCAATAGCTGCCAAGCTCCTTCTGGAAGGTAACGGACTTGAGGCTTTCGAGGCGCTGGGCGAGCGGGGTCTTCTGGTCGAAGTCCCAGAAGAAGCGGGCGTCCTTGAAGCGGGCGCGGAGGACCTTCTGGTTGCCGTGGCGGATCGTCGCTTCGCCTTCCTCGTCCACCTGAATGTTCAGGACAGTGAGGAAGTGGGGCAGCAGCTTGCCATCGGGACCCTCGACCGCGAAGTACTTCTGGTGGTCGCGCATGACGGTGACCAGAACCTCTTCGGGCAGCACCAGGTACTCGGGCTCGAAGTTGCCGAGGATGACGGTGGGCCACTCTGTGAGGTGGACGACGGTCTCGACCAGGGCCGAGTCCTCGCGCCAGCGTGCGCCGGCAACGGTGCGGGTGGCCTTGTCGAGCGCCTTGCGGATCTTTTCTCTTCTCTCCCCGACTTCGACGATCACTTTGGCGGCGCGCAGCGCTTCGACGTACTCCTGTGGAGTGCGGATTTCGACAGGCTGCGCGCCGTGGAGGATGCGGTGGCCGCGGCTTATGTTGCCGGCCACGATGCCTGCAATCTCGACGGGGACGACGGCGGAGTCGAGCAGGGCGACGACCCAACGGACGGGGCGTACAAAGCGCTCCGGCTTGCCCGCGCGCCAGTACATGTTCTTGGCCCAGTAGAGGGCGAGGACTTCTTTGGGCAGCTCGGCGGTGAGCAACTCCGTTGCGGAGCGCCCTTTCCGAGTCACCGTTGCGCCAACGTATTCGCCCTTGGGGTTCACGACCTTCTCTAGCGCATCGACTTCGACGCCGGCCTTTTTCGCGAAGGCTTGTGCCGCTGCCGTCGGCGCGCCGTCCTTGAAAGCGACCTTCCACGAGGGGCCGGTGAGCTGCTCCTCCTGGTCCTCCTGCGCGGGAAGCACGCCTTCGACGAGGACGGCGAGGCGGCGCGGGGTGGAGTAGGTCAGCACGGTGGACCCGGGGAGGATGAGGCGCTCGCGGGTGAGCAGGTCGGTGACGCGGCGGCCGAGTTCGGCCTCGGCGGAGGCGATCATGCGGGCGGGAATCTCGTCGAGGCCAATTTCAAGCAAGAAGTCAGACATGGCTTATAACTCTCTCTGCTATCGCTCGACCCCGTGGTCGAGTTGGGAACTGAAAAGCAACCGCAGATCCTTCGACTCCGCTGCGCTCCGCTCAGGATGACATGCTGAAAGCTAGGAGCTAATAGCTAGCAGCTAGTGGCTAGTAGCTGTTGCGCGACGTAGATTTTCGCCGCGCCGACGGCCAGGTTGCGAATGCGGGCGATCATGCCCACGCGCTCGGTGACGCTGATGGCGCCGCGGGCGTCGAGAACGTTGAAGAGGTTCGAGCACTTGAGCGCCAGCTCGTAGGTGGAGAAGAGCGGGAAGCGGAGCTTCTCTTTCGCGGGCGCTTTCTCGTCGGCCATCAGCGTGTTGGCGCGCGAGAGTAGCGCGTGGGCCTCTGCTTCATAGCTATTGAAGTGCTCCCACAGCCGCGGCACGTCGGCCTCCTCGAAGTTGTAGACCGAGTATTGCAGCTCCTCGGCCAGACGCACATCGCCGTATGTCACTTCCGCGCCGGTCTCCGGGTCGCGCGACCAGACCACGTCGTAGACCGAGTCCACATCCTGCATGAAGGCGCAGAGGCGTTCCAGTCCGTAGGTCAGCTCGGCGCAGATGGGATCGAGATCGAGTCCGCCGCACTGCTGGAAGTAGGTGAACTGGGTGATCTCCATTCCGTCCATCATCACCTGCCAGCCGACGCCCCAGGCGCCGACGGTGGGGCCCTCCCAGTTGTCCTCTTCGAACTTGAGGTCGTGCTTCGAGAGATCGATGCCGATGGCCTCGAGCGACTGGAGGTAAAGCTCCTGCACGTTGGCCGGCGGCGGTTTGAGGATGAGCTGGAACTGTGTGTGGCGGAAGAGCCGGTTCGGGTTCTCGCCGTAGCGGCCGTCGGCGGGGCGGCGCGAGGGCTGGGCGTAACCGACGTGGTAGGGCTTGGGGCCGAGGACGCGCAGAAAGGTCTCCGGAGCCATGGTGCCGGCGCCGACTTCGGCGTCGAAGGGCTGTTGGAGGATGACGCCGCGCTCCGCCCAGAACGACTGGAGGCGGAAGAGCAGTTCCTGAAAGGTGAGGGCGGTCTTGGCGGCGGAAACCGTGGCTGTGGACACTGGATTTCTCTCTTTTTGGGACTGAAAGAGTATTTTAGCAGGGGGGTGGTTCGAGGAGGACGGGCACAAACCCCGCGCCGGAGAAACTTCGTTGTCTTCAGCCGGGAAACTGACTACGATTAGGCTACCGGCGTAGAGGCGGAGGCACATGGGAGACCTGGATCGGATCACACACGCGCCTGGAGTGATGGGCGGCAAGGCGTGCATACGCGGTATGCGGGTGACGGTTGGCGCGATTGTGGGCCAGATCGGCAGCGGCAAGGCCGTCGAGCAGGTTCTGGCCGAGTATCCCTTCATCGAGCGCGAGGACGTGCTTCAGGCTCTTCGCTATGCCGCCTGGCTGGCCGAGGAGCGGGAGGTCGTGCTGGCATCGGCATGAAGATACTGCTCGACATGAATCTCTCGCCGCTTTGGACCGGTGAACTGGCTCGAGCCGGGTTTGAGGCGATTCACTGGTCCGCGGTGGGCGCGGCCCCTGCGGAAGACTCCGAAATCATGGAGTACGCGGCGCGGCACGGGATGGTCGTGCTCACCCACGACCTGGACTTCAGCGCGATCCTGGCGGCGACGCAAGGCACCCGCCCGAGTGTCGTGCAGATACCCGCGTCCGACCCCAGCTTTGAGTTGGTGGGCGAGACTGTCGTTCGCGCACTACGCCAGATGCGCGGCGAGCTCGCCACCGGGGCGCTGTTGACGGTCGATACCAAGCGAGTGAGAGTAAGGGTCTTGCCATTTCCGAAGAAGACGCAATAGCGCACAGGCATCTGCTTGGTGGGTGAGGGATCGCGCACTTTGCCAGACGGACCTCCTCACCCAAATCCAACAGTCCCCCTCGAATTGAGTTTGGGACTATTCAATCGGACTTGGAGCCATAAGGCGCACTGGGTATGCGCACCCTTTTGCCTACCCAACCGCCGCCTCGACCTGGGTGACGAAGAGCCCGCCGTGGAGGCGGCGGGCTATTTCGGAGGGTAAGGCGGTTTCGAAGAAGAGCTGGAGGGCTTCGACGAGGTTGGCGCGCGCCTCCTCAACCGAGGAGCCCTGGCTGGCAACGTCCAATTCGGGGCAGAGGGCAACGTAGCCGCCGTCCTCGCGCGAGAGAATGGCCGTCATGCGATAGGGGCTCGCCATGGCTGAATTCTGTCCCAAAAGTCGACGATCTCAGGGGACGTGCGTGACGGAAGGGTTGCGGATTACTCTTCCGGCCACGCGGGCTCGGGGCAGTCCTTGGCCCAGAGGATGAAGTCGAGGGTGGGGGGCTTGGCGTCGAGTTCGCGCAGGCGGGTGAGGCATTGGCCGCGGTGATTCTGGCTGTGCATTGCGACCTGGATGAGGCCCTCGGCGACAGTGGGCTGGGATTGCAGGAAGGATAGATCGAAGCGGCGCTCCAGATCGGCCTCGGTGAGGCCGTCGACAAATGCAAGTTCCTCCGGATGTGTGGAGCGGAAGAGGGCGACGAGCGCGGCAAAATCGGCGGGGGGCTGGGTCTCGCGAGCCATATCGAAGTCGCGGCCCTGGAAGCGCGAAAGGAAGAAGCGCTGGACCATGACGACGTGATGGAGGGTCTTGAGAAGGGAGGCGTCGGCAAGGGACTCGGGGCGGGAGCGCACAGCGGAGAGCAGAGCCGCGTCGGCCCAGGCCTGGTGGCGGAAGAGCGAGGGAAACAGAGTGCTCATGGGCGCCATGGTAGCACCGGCGGGCGACGGGAGCGAGAATCACCCGCCCATCCGCGCCAGCGCCTCGGCGGCGCGGAGCTTGCGCTCCAGATGCCGTTCGAGCGATTGCAGCGTGAAGCGGCGAAGCTCCTGGACGCGGCGGCGGGGGAAGGGCTCGGCGGCGAAGGCGGCGACGGGGGCGCGCAACATGCGCTGGGCAAGTTGCCAGGAGTCGGCCGGCAGAGCGCTCGCGCTGACGCCGCGATGCAGCGGGCAGAAGAGGCCGTCGGCGTGGGGATGGAACCAGGCCTCGTCCGCGCGCAGCGCCTCGCCACAGGCGGTGCAGTGCGTGAGATCCGGCAGCAGGCCCAGTAGGCGCGTCATCCAGAGCTGGAAGTAGGTGAGCGGCATCCACGGCTCGACGGCGCCGGGCCGGATGGCGTGGGTCTGCTCGAGCACCGAGATCAGCAGCCGGAAGATGGTCTCCTGCGGGTCGTGGTCGGGCAGAGCCTCGTCCAGCAGCTCGGCGTAAAAGCTGAGCACGGCCAGGCGGATCGGATCGACCGGCGCCGAGAGCGGCGATCGGACGATTTCCAACTGGTCCAGGCGGAGCAGTTCCTGGCGCGGGCGCTCGGCAAACCAGGCGCGGGTCTGAGTCATCGGCTCCAGCGCCCCGCCGAAGCGCTTGCGGCTCTTCAGCGCGGACTTGGCCACGCCGCTCAGCCGCCCGTAGTCGCGGGTGAAGAGGCTGACAATGAGATCGGCCTCCTGCACCGCCCAGGTGCGCAGGACCACGGCTTCTGAGGTGAGCACGGCCATCGGCTTCCATCATCGCATCTGGCGGGGCGCGGCCGGTCGAGCCGGCGCGCCCCGTGCGGCGCGGATGTAAGGAGTTTTCGATAATGTAAGGAGTTTTCCGGAATGTAAGGTAAACTGGAGGCCGAAAGGAACCCAGATGCCTAGCGCCAAGGTCACCTCCAAAGGCCAGATCACCATTCCCGCCGCCGTCCGGAAGGCTCTCGGGTTGAAGCAGGGGACCCAGATCGATTTCTACGAAAGCGAGCCCGGCACGTTCGTCTTAAGGGCAAAGACAGGCTCGATCATGGACATGAAGGGCTGTTTGCCCAGACTGGGATATGCGCCCACCATCGAGGAGATGGACGAAGCCGTCGGCAAGGCAGCCGCAGAGGAGTACCTGCGGAGCATCGCCCCAGAGCACGGCACTGAGCGCGAGGGTGAGGCCGCATGACCGGGCTGGATACGAACGTTCTGATCCGGCTGTTCGCGCAGGATGATCCCCGCCAGCAGGCGCAGGCAGAGGCTCTATTGAAAACGCTCTCCCCCGCCGATCCTGGGTGGATCGCGGTCGCGGTCGTGATGGAGTTGGTTTGGACGCTGACGAGTGTTTACCTTCTCGACCGCACATCGGTCATCCGGACTCTCGACCAGCTCTTCTCAATGCGAGAGATTGCCGTAGAGCAGAGCGATACCGTTCGCGAGGCAATCCGGCTCTTCCGATCAGGCAGAGCAGGCTTCGCCGACTGCCTGATTGCCGCCTCGGCTCGCGCCGCCGGCTGCAGCCGCACGGTCACTTTCGACCGCGTCGCCGCGCGCGATGCGGGGATGGAGTTACTCGGCTGATTTCCTGCCCTACTGGCGATCCCGATTCAAGCCAACGAACACGAAATCAAGGACAATGCGCGAGGCGGATTCGCTGGATTCTGGCTTCGTTTGGGGGTCCAGGCAAAGGGGTATCGGATATTGGTGCCGCGCCACTGCGCGCGTGCACCGCTCCGCGGCGTCGCGCGTCCAATCTATTTGTCGCAGCCGGCGTGTTAGAGATGGCCGGCGCGGTGAAAACCGAATGGAGATTGACTCGATGAGGAATTTTTCCTTTTTTGCGCGCGGCGCGGGCAGGACGGCCGCGTTGGCGGGGGCGCTGATGCTGGTTCTGGCGGCGGGTTGCAGGAAGCAGGTTCCGGTTGCGCCGACAGACCAACAGATCACGTCCGATGTTCAGACGAAGCTGGGCGGAGAGCCGGCTCTCCAAGGCCAGCAGATCGACGTGGCCGTGGCCAACGGAGTGGTGACGCTGAGCGGCACGGTCAGGAGCGATTCGGTGCGGGCGCTGGCCGGAACCGAAAGCGGCTCAATCAATGGCGTGAAGACGGTGGTGAACAACCTGACTGTGCAGCCGGCGCCGGTCGCGGCGATTCCACCGGTCCCAGCACCCATGCTGGCCGCCAAGGCCACGCCGGCAGCCAAGCCCACGGCCAGGAAGGAAAGGACCGAGAAGGCGCCGGGCACGCCACCTCCAACGCCCCTGATGGCGCCCGCACCGCAGCCGGTCGTTGCCGAGACGCATTCGACGACACTGCCTCCTCCGCCGGCTCCGCCGAAGCCGGTGGTGAAACAGGTGACGCTGGCGGCGGGAACGGTGATTCCGGTGCGCATAACGGAGACGGTGGACTCGAAGACGGCACAGACCAACGACGCCTTCCACGGAGCGCTGGCCGGGGATCTGATGGCCGATGGGGTGGTGGCGATTCCGCACGGGGCGCCGGTGACGGGGCGAATCGTCGACGCCAGGGAGGCGGCGCACTTCAAGGGCAGCGCCGAACTGAGCCTGGAGCTGACCCAGATGACCGTGCGCGGGCAGCGGCTGACGTTGACGACAGACACTTATAGCCAGCAAGGGGCGGGACGCGGCAAGAATACCGCGGCCAAGACCGGCGGCGGGGCGGCCTTTGGGACGATCATCGGAGCGCTGGC
>JBAVMZ010000488.1:0-4419 GCA_049690595.1 Occallatibacter sp.
CACCGCGACTTCTGGCGCGACTTCTGGAACCGCACCGCTCCCATCCGCATCGCCTCGACCGACGGCTCCGGCGAGTACCTTGAGAACCTGCGCAATCTCTATCTCTTTGTCGCGGCCATCGAGAAGGGCGTCGAATTCCCCGGCTCCCAGGCTGGCATCGCAGACATGATCTCCTCGGCACGCGACGAGCACCGCTGGGACCCCTCCGCCTTCTGGCACTGGAACCTGCGCATGCAGGTGGCCGCCAACCTCGGCGCCGGCCTCGCCGATCTCAACGCCCCCTACTTCTCCCTCTACCGCGAGAACCTCGACCGCATCGAAAAGTGGACGCGCGAGAACGCGAACGGCCTGCCCGGCGCCTGCGTGCCCGAGACCATGCGTTTCAACGGCCAGGGCATCGAGTACGAGTCCTCCTGGACCCCCATCGTCATGGGCCGCAACTGCGACCTTGCCTTCAAGCCCTACTACAACGCGCGCACCCTCACCACCGGCGCCGAGGTCTCGCTCTGGATCTGGGAGCAGTACCTCGCCACCAACGACCGCGTCTTCCTCGAGAAGAACTATCCGGTAATGGCCTCTTCGGCGCGCTTCCTGTTGGCTTACCAGAAGCCCGGAGCCGACGGCCTGCTCCATACCAGCCCGTCCAACGCCCACGAAACGCAATGGGACGTCACCGACCCCACGACCGACATCTCCGCCATCGCCGCGCTCTACCCCGCCGCCATCCGCGCCGCCGAGTTGCTGGGCAAAGACGCCGATCTGGTCCACCAGATGAAGCTCGCCCTGCCCCGCGTTCTCCCTCTGCCGCGCGTCCAGCCCTCCGGCCCGCGCACCCTGGCCAGCTCCGCCGACGAGACCAGCGTCATCGCCGAGTCATGGCAACCCGCCGCGGAAATCCACAATGTCGAGAACATCGGCCTCGAACCGGTCTGGCCCTACGGCCTCATTGGCGACACTTCGCCCCTCTTCGCCCTGGCCCGCCGCACCTTCGCCCTCCGCCCCAACGGCGCGGTCGTCGACTGGAGCTTCGATCCCATCCAGGCCGCCCGCCTCGGCCTCGCCAGCGAGGTCGCCTCAACCCTCATCGCCAGCACCGGGAAGTACCAGGGCTTCCCCAACGGCATGGCCAAGTGGGAGCCCACCGCCCGCGAGTTCTACGTCGAGCAAAGCGCCGTGGCGGCCGATGCCCTTCAGGAAGCGCTCGTCCAGGATTACGACGGCCTCATCCGCATCGCCCCGGCGCTTCCGCCGGGCTGGGATGTTGACGGCGCCGTCTACGTCCGCGCCGGAACCAGGGTGGACGTCCAGACCCGCAACGGCGCGGTCACCACGGTCGTCATCGAGCCCGCCGCCGCGGGCGTCCTCCGCGTCCGTAACCCCTGGCCGGGCAGGCCGGTCGAAGTCGTGACCGGCGCCCACGGCGCAACCGTCAAGCAAACGCCAGAAGCCATCATCCAGTTCCCTGCCCACGCCGGCGAGCGCTACCTCCTCCGCCCTGCCGGCGCCCCCGCGCTGCCCTTTTCCGCGGTCAGCGGAACCCCGGCCAGCGCGCCCAAGCGTCTTGGACCCGTGCAGCTCGGCCTCTTCGCCACCGCGCCGTGAGCGGGCCTGCACCTTTGCACCCAATTCCTCTCCTTTGGCGCACAATCAAGAAGACTCCGGGGGAGGAGAGGCCCGTGCCGCGCCAGCGCGGAGCCGCTCGGGAGGGGTCGATTACCGGCTCGCTGTCCCCTCCGGGGGAGTGTACTGCCATACTGCCGCTGTACGGCAGTACGCACAGATGGTCCCCGCGAGGGCGCCTCATATCCGCCCCTTCCAGGGCAATCGCATGAAGATGCGGATCGCAAGAAACGTGGTGTTTTGAAAGGGCACGACTTCACTCGTGCCGCCAGTTCTGCCGAAAACTCCTGGGCTTTAGCCCCCGAGGGATGGTCTGGCCTCACAAAGAACGTCCCTCAGCGGCTAAAGCCGGGACCATCTTGCCCTCCTGCCGGCACGGCTGAAGCCGTGCCCTTTCATAACCGTCGCCGCTCCTGGCGCATCCCCTTCATGCGATTGCCCTGCCGCCCCTTCCGAATCGCGATAACCCCACGCCGCAGCCGAATTACACTGATAGATCAGGAGTCCTTCAGCTTCATGGATAAGTTTGTCATTCGCGGCGGCAATCCCCTGGTCGGCACCATCCGGGTATCCGGCGCCAAAAACTCCGCGCTGCCCTCCATGGCCGCTGCCATCCTCACCGAGGACGAGGTCACGCTCGAAAACATACCCCAGGTCCGCGACATCGAAACCGAGCGACGGCTGCTGGCCTCGATGGGCGCCCAGGTCGATCTGGGCGCCGGCAACTGGGGCCACCGCACCACCCTTTGCTGCCGCACTCTCTCCGACCCCGTCGCCAAATACGAGATCGTCAAGACCATGCGCGCCAGCTCGCTGGTGCTTGGTCCGCTGATTGCCCGCACCGGGATGGCGCGGGTGGCCATGCCCGGCGGTTGCGCCATTGGCGGCCGCCCCATCGACCTGCACATCCGGGGTCTCGAAAAAATGGGCGCCACCATCACCCAGCAGCACGGATACCTCGAAGCCCGCGCCGAGCACCTCCGCGGCGCGCACCTGGTCTTTGACAAGATCACCGTCACCGGCACCGAAGACCTGCTCATGGCCGCCGTCCTCGCCGACGGAGAGACCCTGATGGAGAACTGCGCCCGCGAGCCCGAGGTTTCCGACCTGGCCGCGCTGCTGACCGCGATGGGCGCGAAGATCGAAGGCGCCGGCACTGCGACGATCCGCGTCCAGGGCGTCACCAGCCTGCACGGCGCGCGCCACCGCATCAACCCCGACCGAATCGAGGCGGGCACCTTCCTGTTGGCAGGCGCCATTACGGGCGGCGACCTGATCGTGGCCAATTGCAATACCGCCCACCTGGGCGCCGTCATTGCCAAGCTGGAAGAAGCCGGTGCGCGCGTGGACGTACTCGGGTCCGACACCGTGCGGGTCCGAAACGGGGACAAGCTCCGCGCCGCCGACATCTCCACCGAGGAGTACCCCGGCTTCCCCACCGATATGCAGGCCCAATACATGGCGTTGGCCACCCAGGCCGAGGGCGTAAGCCTGGTTGAGGAGAACATCTTCGAGAACCGCTTCATGCACGTGCAGGAGTTGGTGCGCATGGGCGCGAACATCCGCGTCGAGGGCCGCACAGCCACGGTGCGCGGACCGGCCCGGCTCTCCGCCGCGGCCGTCATGTGCTCGGATCTGCGCGCCTCGGCCTCGCTGGTGCTGGCAGCGCTGGTGGCAGATGGCGAGACCATCATCGACCGCGTCTACCACATGGACCGCGGCTACGAACGCTTCGAGCAGAAGCTGCGCGGCGTGGGCGCGATGATCCAGCGAATCGGCAACATCTTCCCTGCCCGGGAGGGCGGCACGGCCGACTGAGTCGCCTGGTGTGTCTGCCTGCGCCGGCCGCGGTGATTACCGCCAACTGACAGCGATGTGCCAGCGTAGGCTGCGCTGGGAGGTCTTGCGCAGAACCCGCTCGTATTCGCGCAATTCAAGCAGAACCGCGGGCGTCTCGGAGCCCAGCGCCACCGGCGAGGCGGACAGCAATTCGATCAGCGCGCGGACCGTCAGCAGGCCGTCCGCAGGGTCATACCACTGCGGCTGCGGCAGGTGACGCATCCACTCCGGATCGCCCGCCCCTTGCTCGAGCAAAAGCGCCATCGAGTTCTCGTCAGCCGAGAAAAACTCCAGAAGCGGCCGGACATTCAGCCGCTCGGCCATCCGCTCCAGGGCGTCCTCGTTCCGGGCCAGCGCGTGTCCGTTCACGAAAATGTCGTAGCCGGGATCGTCGCCCTCGACAACAATATAGAGACTGGCTGCCATCGCTCTGAGTCTAGAAGGGATAGGGTACGGGAGCGAGAAAAAAACATGGCCGGTCATCCAATCGGTCACTCTTTTCTGCTTCCCCTTTGCCATTACAAACACAACCTGGCCGCGCAGTCACTGCTTCAGCTACTCAGAACGTCCCTGAGCATCGGTCAACACACGGTGCGCATCGGGGCAAGCATCGGGGCAAGCATCGGCATTGCGGTCTATCCGGAAGACGCCTCCGACACCGAATCCCTGTATATCGCCGCCGATCTGCGCATACATGAGGATAAGCACGGCGCCTCCATCGAGGATCCCAACCTTCAGCCCGCAACCCGGCAGGGCTCCTCGAACTTGACGAGACACCCCAAACTGACATTCAACCCGCGCATTCACCTGGCGGCGCCCAGCTCGCAGTCCAGCAACGCCGCCGGACTGCAAACCACCCCGCTGAAGCCGGAAAGGCCCGGAGCGGACTCCGGGCCTTTCTCCTTGCTATCTGGTTTGTGCGCCTCAGCCCTGGCCGCCTCCGGGACCGCGACCACCACC
>JBAVMZ010000489.1:0-1804 GCA_049690595.1 Occallatibacter sp.
AAGGCATCGGCCGCGCCGGTCTCCGGCATCAGCACCACGAACTCGTCGCCGCCGTAGCGGAAGCACCAATCCTGCTTGCGGCTGAGTTCCTTGATCTTCTCCGCGGTCAGGGCCAGCAGTTCGCTGCCCACCAGGTGCCCGTGAGCGTCGTTGACCCACTTGAAATGGTCGAGGTCGAGGAAGGCCAGGCTCACGGGAAGTTTCAGGTGGAGCGAGCGCTTCAATTCGCTGCCGAGGACCTCGTAAAGATGGCGGACGTTGTAGAGGCCGGTGGTGTCGTCAGCGATGGTGAGCTGGTGGATGCGGGCCACGTCGCGGGCGTTTTCGATGGCGATGGCGGCGTGGTCGGCCAGGATGTGCAGGAAGGCGATGGTGTAGTCGGTGAGCTGTTCGGCGCGCGGGTTGATGATCTCAATGACGCCGTGCGTGCCGGTGCGGGCCTTGAGCGGCAGGGCGATGACGGAGCGCATGCCGCGCGGCGCGCCGGCTACGCCTTGCAGGCGCGGGTCGGGGTCGGACTCGGGGACGATGAGGGTCTCGCCGTGCTCGGCCACCCAGCCGGCCACGCCCTCGCCCACCTTGACGCGTAGGTCGCGCAGGGCAGCTTCTTCTCCGCCGGCGGCCAGCGCGTAATAGAGGTCGCCCGTCTTTTCGTCTTGCATCAGCAGCGTCCACAGGTCGGCCTCGACGAAGCGCTCCATGTGCTCGAGAATGGTGCGCAGAATCTTGTCCAGATCGAAGCTGGAGGTGAGTGACCGCGCCACCTGGTGGAAGAGCAGGAGGTCGTCGAGCGGGATGCGGACTTCCGGTCGCTGGTTCATCCAGATCGTGAACGCGTGGTGACGGACGGGTTGGGCGCTTGGCGGGACAGAGCACCCGGGTTTGAGGACAAGGCGCCCGGCGCCGTGGCGCGGAGAGCCGGCATCAGCGGTGACAATTGTCTATGATTCTTACCGCATGGCGCTGAAAGCCGCAATCGCATCGGCGGAAACTTTGGTTCCCCTCCCGGTAACCTTCAGGCCGGCGCCGCAGGGCGCTGTATCTCAGCCGCCGATGTGCACCATCGAGCGCGAGGGTTTGAGGAAGCCGGGCTCGCCAATATGATGGCGCGCCTCCTTTCCCTGAACCGTACGCGCAATGTACTCGGCCAGTTCCGCGTCGCTCGCGCCCGAGCGCATGCGGCCGTAGAGATCGTGCTCCACCTGGGAGAAGAGGCAGGTGCGGATCTTGCCGTCGGAGGTGAGGCGCAGCCGGCTGCACGCGCCGCAGAAGGCCTGGCTGACCGGCGCGATGATGCCGATCTCGCCCACGCCATCCTTGCCCACGCCGTCCCCAAAGGTGTAGCGCCGCGCCGTCTCGCTCGCCTCGCGCGGCGGCAGCTCCACCAGCGGCAGCGTGCGGCCGATGCGGGCGACGATTTCGCTCAGGGGGACGACGATCTCCGGCGTCCACAGGCGCCCTTCTTCGAGCGGCATGAACTCGATGAAGCGCACCACCACGCCTTCGGTGCGCGCAAAGCGGGCAAAGCCCTCGATCTGGTGGTCGTTAAAGCCGCGCAGCAGCACGCAGTTGATCTTGAGCGGGGTCAGGCCGGCGGCCAGCGCCGCGCGAATGCCCGCCAGAACCGCGTCGTAGCTGCCCGGGACGCGGGTGATGCGCTCGAAGGTGGGCCGGTCCACCGCGTCCATGCTGACGGTGACGCGGTCCAGCCCCGCCTGGCGCAGCGGGCCAGCCAGCCCGGCCAGCAGGTGGCCGTTGGTGGTCATCGCCAGCTCCAGCCGGTCGCCCGCGGGCGTGCGCATCC
>JBAVMZ010000490.1:0-1917 GCA_049690595.1 Occallatibacter sp.
CGGCCGGCGCGCAGCCCGCTTACGCCTTTGAGCCGCTGCCGCCCGGCGCGCTGCTGCCCTCGCTCACGGAGCCGAACCTGCGCAACCCGGAGGCTGTGGCCGCCGCGCTGCGCACCGTGCTGGGCGCGCTCACCCTGCGCAGGCGGTCCATGACCCTGGTGCTTCCGGACACGGTGGTGCGGGTCTTCGTGCTGGACTTCGACGCCTTCCCGGTCAAGCCGGCCGAGGGTCTGCCGGTTCTCCGCTTCCGGCTGCGCAAGATGGTTCCCTTCGACGTGGAGCACGCCGGCGTGAGCTACCAGGTGCTCTCGGACCAGAAGAACGCGTGCAAGGTGCTGGCCGCCACCATGCCCGGCGCGATCCTGGCCGAGTACGAGGCCGCTGCGCGCCATGCCGGCTTCGAGCCGGGGGCCGTGCTGCCGGCAAGCCTGGCCGCCCTGGCCGCTGTCAAATCGAGCGAGCCGATCCTGGCCGCCAATCTGAGCGCCCAGGCGCTGACCACGGCCATCACCTCAGGCGACGACCTGCTGCTCTACCGCACGCTGGACCTGCCCGAGGGCGAAGGCGAACGGCTGGCCGAGGTGCAGCGCGGCATCGCCGTGGCCGCGGCCTACTTTGAGGACGCGCTCGGCGAGCGCCCCACCCGCATCCATTACGCCGGCCTGGGCTCGGGCACGGGAAGCGCCGCGCGCGAGTTTGCCGAGTGGCTCAACGACCCCGAGTACACGGTCGAGGACCTTTCGCCGCGGCCGGAGACCGGCGCCGCGACGCCCCTGGGACCTCTCAACCCTGCTGCCGTCACCGGCGCGCTGTCGGGAGCTGCCTGATGCGCATACGCCTGAATCTCGCCACCCGCCCCTATGCCGACCTGGGCCCGGCGCTGAAGGCGCTGCGCATCGCCATGGGCGTGCTGATTCTGCTCTGCGGCCTGCTTTGGCTGGGCGTCCGCGCCTTCCACCAGCGCGCGGAAGAGGCCCGCGCCCGGGAGCGCACCGTCGACCGGAAGATCGCGCAGATTCAGCGCGAGCGCCAGGGCTACCAGGACCTGATGCAGCAGCCTGAGAACGCGCTGGTGCTGAAGCAGGCCACCACGCTGAACGCGCTCTTCGACGAGAAGGGCTTTTCCTGGACGTTGGCCATGGAAGACCTGGAGACGGTTCTGCCCGGCGGCGTGCAGGCGACCACGCTGGAGCCGCAACGCAACCCCAAGGACGGGCACATCACCCTGCGGCTGCGGGTCGCCGGTCCGCGCGACCGAGCGGTCGATCTGGTGCGGAACCTGGAGCACTCGCGGCGCTTCCTGCTGCCGCGCATCGTGAGCGAAGGCGCCGAGTCCGCCGGCGGCGCCAACGCGCAGCAGCTTGAGCCGGTGAGCGCCACCAACCGTTTCAGCTTCGACCTGCTGGCCGACTACAACCCGGCGCCGCCAGGCGAACGCAGGGCCGAGAAAAAGCCGCAGGCCGGGTCCGTGCCGGCCGCCCGGCCGGCCACCCGGCCGGCGCCCGCGGCGGTCATTCCCATGGGCAAGCCTCCGGCACGCGTCCCTTACACCGGACAGGCACAGCCACGGCGGCCGCAGATGCCCATGCCCGTCCAACCGCAGCAGGGGGTTGGACCGGAGACGCCACGCCGCATTCCACCGCCCAGCACTCCACCATCAGGTCAGGGAGGCCCGCAATGAGCGCACTCACCCCAACGCTCTGGCGCGAGCGCCTCGCCTCGCCGCTGACCTGGCACTACGCCGGCTTTGCCATTCTGCTGGCGGCGGCGCTGGTGCTGGGCGTGCGCTTCGGCCTGGACTGGGCCGCCACCAACGAAAGCTCGGCCAGCGCACTGGCGCAGAAGCAGGCCCAGCTCAAGGCTCTCGACCTGCAGACGGCGCCGCTGCGCGGGCTCGACAAGCGCGTGGCCGACAGC
>JBAVMZ010000491.1:0-5725 GCA_049690595.1 Occallatibacter sp.
GCACGGCAGGCGCTGGCGCTCGATTGCGTGCTCTTTGCGCCGGTGGGGACGCAGCCGCTGAAGCCCGCCGGAGCCACGGCGAATTTCGCCGCGCGCGCCGAGATGGCGCGGCTGGCGATCGAGGGCGAGGCGGGCTTCGAGCTCTCGCTGGTGGATGCGCCCAGGCCGGGTGGACGGCCCAATTACACCATCGATTCGCTGGAGCGGCTGGGCGCCGAGCTGCCGCCGGGGAGCGAACTCTTCTGCCTGATGGGGGCCGACTCGTTTGCCCTGCTGCGCAAGTGGCGGCGGGCGGCGGAGATTCCCTTTCGCGCCGCGCTGATCGTAGCCTCGCGGCCGGGCGAGCGGCTGGAGGAGCTGGAGCGGGCGTTGCCGGAAGGCGTGTGGCTCGAAGGCGGCGAGAGCGCCGAACGGAGGGTAAACGGCGTGGCGCTGCGGAGTCTGACGCTGCGGAACGAGGCAGGCGGGCGGGCGGCCTTTCACCTGCTGCCGGGTCTCGATATTCCGACCAGCGCGACCGAGATCCGGCGGCGCGTGCGGGCCGCGGAGAATGCCGAGGAGCTGGTGGCGCGGCCGGTGATTGAGTATATCCGGAGGCACTGCCTGTACGGTTGAGCTTGCCGGCGCGGATTTTTCAGGTCTAGGATGTAACCCGATAGAATGGAAGCCGGGGAAGACAAGATGGGAGAGCAGAAGAACTCATGACGAAAGTGGAAGATCGACGCCAGCAGACGCGCATCCTTGTGCAGGCAGCCGCCGAGGCCTGCGAAGCAAAGAAGGGCGAGGAGACCCGCATCCTCGAGCTCGACCCGATCGATTCCGGACTGTCGGATTTCTTTCTGGTCACCTCGGCCACGAACGACCGCCAGGCGATGGCGATTGCCGACGAGATCGAGATGCGGCTGAAGCGCGAGTTCGGCGCGATGCCGAATTCGGTCGAAGGCAGGCGGCAGGCGGAGTGGATTCTGCTCGACTACGTGGACTTTGTGGTGCACGTCTTCCTGGCCGAGCGGCGCGCCTTTTACGACATCGAGCGGCTGCGCAAGTCGGCGCGGCCTCTGACGCCGGCCGAGTTCGACGCCGAGCTGACGGCCGCCCTTGCGAAGAAGACCCTGGCGGCCAGGAAAAAGGCCACTGCGAAGGCGGCTCCGGCGGCAAAGAAAGCCGCTGCGAAGAAGGCACCGGTCAAGAAGGTTGTGGCGACGAAGGCCGCTGCGAAGAAAGCGCCGGCAAAGAAAGCTGTGGCAAAGAAAGCTCCGGCGAAGAAAACCGCGAGCAAGAAGGCCGCAAAGAAGACTGCCGCAGTGCGGCCGGCCGGGGCGAAGAGGGCAATAAAGGCGCCAGCCAAAAAGCAGGCGGCGAAGAAGAGCCCGGCAAAGAAGGCGCCGGCGAAGAAAGCCGCAAAGAAGACCGCGAAGAAGGCGGTCAGGCGGAAGTAGAGCGGCTGCGCGATCGTCCGGACAAGAATTGCAACGCACGAAGAAAGGGGACCCGATGAATCGGGTCCCCTTTGGTTTTGCACCCGGAGGGCAGGTTTAGAAGTTGAAGTGGACGCCAAGCCGCAGCGAGCGGGCGCCCTGGAAGATGGAGGGCTTGCCGTACTGCGAGTTCTTGACAACGCCGTTGGCGTTGAGCAGCGAGGCGACGTCGTAGACGCCCTCAAGGGCGGCATAGGTGGCGGCGCCGTTGTAGATGCTGACGCCGCCGGGGAGCAGGCCTGCCGGGAAGTTCCAGGAGTCCATGCTCTCCAAGTAAGCAGCCACGGAGTGCTGATTGAGGGCGTTGAGGGCGGTGGCCTCGATGGTCAGGGTCTGGTGGTCGCCCACCTTGACCTGGTGGGAGGCATTCAGGTCAGTCTGAATGAACCAGGGGGTGCGCCTGGCGTACGGAGTGCCGAGGGTGATGTTCCCGTTTGCGTCGGTGGTCATATCGACCCACTTGTCGCGCCCGAAGACATAGGTGCTCTCGAAGGGTCCGCCGTTGTACTCGCCAGCTCCGAGATCGATGTAGGAGGCCACCGGGCTGCCCTGGAGGAACTGTTGGACCAGGCCGAAGGTCGTGGTTTGGTTGTGCGGCCAGGTGGCGGTGTAATAAGCGTTGCCCTTGAGGACGTTCGGGCGGTCGGTGGGCAGGGCGCCGTTGTTGGACCTGCCATTGGCGCCGAAGTAGTAGAAGGGCTCGTCGAAGGAGCGGGTGGTGTCTGGGGAGTTGCGTCCGGTGTTTCCGCCGTCGGACTGGTCGGTGGTGGTCAAACCGGTGTAGTTTCCCCAGAGGCTCGAGTAGGTATAGCTGATCATGCCGTACAACTTGCGGTTAGGCATGAAGGTGAGGCGGAACTCCAGGCCGTCGTAGTTGCGGATGGCCTTGGGGTTTGGCGGGCAGCCGGCGCAAGTGCCGAAGGGATTGCCAGGGTCGGCGTTGAAGGCCCATCCGGGAACGCCGAAGGCCTCGCCGATGGAGGTGAGGTAGTTGGCGTAGCCGTTGAGGGTCTTGTTGACGCCTTCGCCGGGGTTGACGATGGTGTAGGTTTCGCCCCAGTCCGGATCGGAGAGCGAGGCGTCTTCAATCACGTGGTCGAGGCGGCGGCGGTCGTAGCGGGCTTCCAGGTCCAGACCCTGCTTGATCTGGTAATCGAAGCCGACGACGAACTCGTGCTGGCGGTAGGGCTTGACGCCGGGGGCCACGGGCTCCCAGGGACGCAGGTTAACGTTCTCGACCAGGGAGACGCCGCTCTTGGCGTCGATCAGGCCGGGAGGGGTCTGGCCGTTGGCAAAGTTGGCGCCGACGTTGGCGGCGGCGCTGGGACAGGCTCGGCCGCCTTTGAAGGCAACGTCGATGTCGGAGATGTTGAATCCGGAGGCGGCGCCGTTGGGTCCGAGCGGATAGGTGCAAAGCTCATAGGCCTGTGCGCCCCAGGAGGTCTGGGCGAGGAGCAGCTTCATGACGTCATTGACGACGCCGTAGCTGCCGAAGAGCTTCATCTTGCCTTTTCCGGAGGGGTCCCAGGCAGCGCCGAGGCGCGGCTCGATCTTGTCGCTCCAGTCGAAGGCGATGGAACTGACCTTGAGGCCTCCCGGAGCGGGTAGGGTTTCCTTCTCGATGCGCAGGCCGAGGTCGAGTGTAAGTCCCTTGCCCAGGGTCCATGAGTCCTGCACGTAGAATGCGTGGTTCCAGTCGCTGGCGGGCTTGGTCAGCACCGTGGCGAAGTCCTGCACGGTGAGGTAGCCGTACTGGCCGGCGCAGTAGCCCCACTCAGCCTTCAGCAACGCGCAGTTGGCTGCGCCGGTGGTGGTGAGGGCGCTGTAGCTGTGCTTGGCGCCGGGGGCGACGAGCACGAACGGCACATTGCCATTCTGATCGATCACGTTGATGAGATGGTTGAGCTGGTAGCCGACCTTTAGGTTGTGTGTCCCGAAGCGGCTGGCTTTGTAGAAGGCGAGGTCCTGGTTGAACTGGTAGTGCTTGTCCGCGTTGTAGAGCGTATAGCTGCTCAGGTAGGGGGTGGTGGTGGTTCCCTGGTTCAGCGCGAGGTTGGTGGGCAGGGGGTTGCCGTCGTTGCCGTTGGCGCCTGCGCCGTTGGTCACCCACTGCAGGTCCGGAGACGAGGTGGGCCAGCCGAAGTCGTGATAGTTCTCGAAGAAGTATCCGAAGCGCGTGGTCGAAACCAGGTGCTGGGTGAGGCTGATGTCTGCGCCGGTATTATAGGTCGAGTTGGGCGCGGACCAGCCCAGGCCGTGAGAGTAAGCGGTCAAGGGCGCAAGGGTAGAGGTATTCAGGTATGTGGACTCGGGCTTGGTGGGGTCGGCGATGGGAAGGCTGTCGCCGGTCTCGCGGGCATACTGGTAGAGCCAGGATCCAAAGATGCGAATCTTCTGGGACAGCGTGGCGTCCAGGCGCGCGGTGCCGAAGTAGGTCTGACGGTCCTGGGTGAAGTACTGCTTTCCGGCGTTGTTGTCGTTGGCGCCGAAGTCGACGGTCTTGGCGCGGGAGTTGACCAGAGGCTCAAAGCCGGCAAAAAAGACCAGCTTGTCCTTCAGGATGGGTCCACCGACGGTGACGCCGGGCTCGACGGTGCGGAAATGATCCTTCTTTGGCTGGTAGAGCTGGTAGGCGGGGTCGAGGCGCAGAGCGCCGTTGCCGCTATCGGTCGGGTCGTAACGCAGGAAGGCGGAGACGGGGTTGCCGTCGAGGCCGTTGGACTCGTAAGTGGAGAAGATGGAGCCGTGGAAGTCGTTACCGCCCTTCTTCATGACCACGTTGACTACGCCGCCCAGCGCGCCGCCGTACTCAGCGGAGATTCCCGAGGTCTTCATCTCCACTTCCTGGATGAAGTCCATGGGGACGTTGGCCTTGGAGTAGCCGCCGGAGATGTTCTCAGTGTCCTGGCCCTCGACGAGGTAGCTCGATTCGGAGTCGGACGCGCCGCCGATGGAATAACCGAAGCTGAGGCCGTTTCCGCTGGAGCCGGGCAGGGAACCGCCGGTGCCGCCGGATCCCTCGCCGGCGCTGTGTTGACCGGCCAGAGGCTCGTTGCGGGCCATGGGAGCAAACTGAATGACTGACTGGTAGGTGGTGCCGGTGGGGAGGTTCTGCAGCGCGTCGGTGTTGACGTTGACGATGTTCTGCGTGGTGGTGGTATCGATCACCGGACCTTGGGTGTTGACTTCGACCACCGTGTTGACGGAACCGACCTTGAGGGTGAGGTTGACTGTGGGCAGGTGGCCCACTTCAAGGATCACCCCTTGGCGTTTCAGGGCTTCGAAACCAGGCGCCTTCACCGTGAGGGTGTAGTTGCCTGGCGGGAGATTGGAGAAACGGTAGTAGCCGCTGGCATCTGTGACGACTTCCTTGGATCCGATCAGTGCCGATCCCGTGACAACCACTTCGGCGCGAGGAACAAGGGCGCCCGTGGGATCCTTGACCGTGCCTTGAAGGCCGCCCGTCGTCTCCTGGCTATAGGCGGTCCTTACGAACGCAGACGTGAGACTAAAGCCCAGGGCCAGCGCAACTGCAAAGAGCAGGACCGCGCCTTGTAACCGGAAAAATCGCATTCTTTCCTCCAATTTCAGATTCGTGTAGGCTGACAGCCCGCTGGCGCGGACTGCATTCCGTTGCGGGTGTACAGCGGCTTGCCGGTTGGAAAACCGGGTCGCGGTCGAAGCGCAAACTACTTCGGGTTTCAGGTCCTTAAAAGAGGGGCAGAAAAGGAGAATCAGAACGAAGTCCGGGGTCCCTGATTCGCGAGCGGGGTGAGCGGCGTCAGGCGACTTTCTCTGGTTTGGGGTTTAGGCATGCACGTGAGTGGCCATTATGACGTTCGGAAGAATCTGAGTGGAAATTGCAGAAACCAAAATGGATACGAGACTGACACCGGGAGGTCCTGGCGCGGATGCATATGACAAAGCGTAGGGGTTCGCGTGAATCTCTCAAAAATGGTGGATCCCTTCCTTCAAGATGGGACTCCCGGCTCCGCGCTGGCGGCTTGCGCTATCCTCTCTGCCATGCAGCTTTCTCTGGTACACGTCGGCGCCCGGCCGACCGCCAAGGACGAGTTCGATGCGCTCGCCGCGGTCTACCTGGGGCGGTGCGCGGCCTTCGCCCGCTGCCGCTCCGAGGCATTCCGGACCGAGCAGGCCCTGTTCGAGTGGCTGGACCGGCAGCAGGGGCGGACGCCGGCCATCGGCGTCCTGCTCGACAGCCGGGGCAAAACGATGAGCTCGGAGGC
>JBAVMZ010000492.1:0-9796 GCA_049690595.1 Occallatibacter sp.
TCCGTCACCGTCGGGATGCCAAGCTCGCGCTCGCCTCCATCCGGCTTCCGCATCGTTACCCGACGCACCGGCTGTGGCCGGTACGTGCCACACAACAGTTGTTCCCGGATGGTGGGCCATGCGCTGCGCAACCGTTCGGCGGTCTGGTCGATGTCCAAACCGTCGATACCGGCTGCGCCCTTGTTGGACCGCACCCGTTTCCATGCCTGCTGCATGTTCTCTCTTGCCAGTGCTGCATCAAGCAGCCCCGGCCCTGTGCCCTTCGCTTCAGGACGCGGGCGCGTGGCTTCGTCGCTGCCCGGATCGGACAAGGCTTCACCCTGCCCTGCTCCAGACCGCTCCGCCGAGGCGGACATCTGACGCATTGCCCTGCGCATCGTCATGCCGTAGAACACTCCTTCTCGTTCGGTCCTTCAGTCGCCGCAGCGACCTACTTCGACCTCTGCTGACTTCTCGCTCCGGCTCGACACCGTCGCCCTTTCAGGCATAAGGCGAGATCTCCCCAGGTAAGAACGCACTCCTTCGCTGCACGACCGCCGGATCTACGCCGCTTCCCTTTGGTCACAAGAGCTTCGCGGTCACGTGCCCGCTCGCCCTGGTCAGCAGCGCCTTTTATCCGGTTCTTGTTCATCGGTCCGCAGCTTCGCTCCACGCTTCCTCCCCACAATCGGTCGCCCTCATGCAGTTGCGCTTCACTTCACTCGCAGTGACCAGCTTATGGCGGGACTTTCACCCGCAAGAGCGCGCCCATGCTGGGCGCACACGCAACAACGGCCAGCCCGCGGGCGGGCCGTTGCGCTTCGCGCTCCTTGGGCGCTCGTTACGGCTCGTCGTGCTTGCCGCCAAGATGGATGACCTTCAACTCCACCGGAACCAGTCCGTCCTTGAGCATACCCAGCTTGCGGGCGGCGCCGTACGAGAGGTCAATGATGCGCCCCTCGTCCACAAGGTCGCCGCGGTCGGTAATCTTCACCGTGACCGCGCGCCGATTGCTCAGGTTCATCACCTCCACCAGCGTCCCGAAGGGTAGCGTCGGGTGGCAGGCTGTCATCGCGTACATATCGAATCGTTCTCCACTGGCTGTACGCCGGCCGTTGAAAACGCCTCCGTACCAGGAGGCAATTCCATGGAGCATCTCGGCCGGAATGGAGCCGGCGGGTTTATGCGGCGCGATCAAGTCGGGCGTCGCGCTCGCTGTGGGCGCCCCGGGGGGCGCGCTCTGAGTTGCGCGCGGCACGAAGGCGTTGGCATGCACCGTACCCGCCGAGAGCAGAATCACTCCCGCGGCCAGCGCAACCGACACCCCGCCCGCCAGCAGCCAGATCCGCAGCGGTACATTCGAGCTCGTGTTGCTTGATTCTCGTCGTATGACCATTTCACCATTTTACTAAGTTGATACTGTTCAACTCAACAGTTGTCGAGAAAATTACGTGGAAATCGCCTAAGATTCCCATGAGCTTTCCCGATTTGCTGGCTAACTCCTTGGGTATCATCCTCTTAAGAATCTGCACTGAAAACAGTGCAAAGAGAGGATCTCCCAACTTCCGGTACGTATTTCCCCCTCCGCAATCCCGGCCCGCCAGGAAACCGGCGTCCGGTTTTGCAGATTAATTCGCCGCGATTGCTACCGTGGAACTGGGAGTTTCTGCTTCCAAGGAGAACGCGATGCAGCTCAGTTCCGCGGGTATGGAATTACTGAAAAAGTACGAAGGGTTCCGCGCGCAGAGTTATCTGGATGCCGTGGGCCTGCCAACGATCGGCTACGGACACCGGCTCATCGAGCGCGATACCTTTCCCTTCGGCGTAACCGAGGCTGAGGCCGGACGGATGCTGGCCGCGGACGTTCGCGTGGCCGTGCAGGCCGTCGAGCGACTGGTGCGCGTGCCGCTCACCCAGGGGCAGTTTGACGCGCTGGTCGACTTCGTCTTCAACCTGGGCGCGGGACGGCTGGCCACTTCGACGCTCCTGAAAGTACTGAACGCCGGCCGTTACGCCGACGCTCGGGAACATCTTCTGCTGTGGGACCACGCCGGCGGCCGCGAACTAGCCGTGCTCAAGGCGCGCCGCCAGGCCGAAGCCGCGCTCTGGCAGGCCGACGGCCCTTCTTGCGCCGCAGCCGCCTGACTTTCTCCTATTTTATAGGAGGCAGGCCAGAGCGTCGAGGTTGTTTGCGGCGCAAAAAATCTGCGCCCGAATCAGCGGGGGGCGGCCAGCCGGGCTGCTTCCTCGCCGGCCAGCAGGAAGGCGCCCACCCCGTAAACGTAGCTTCCGCCCGGCCGCACATCGTCCGGAGCGGCGCCAATCCGCTGGATCGAGCCGAGGCGGCCATCCGCGTAGACATGGGCCAGCAAACCCCTCCACGCCCGCTCCACTGCCGGTTGGTATGCGGCGCGGTCCAGCAGCCCGGCGTTGACACCCCAGGCCAGCGCAAAGGTGAAAAAAGCAGAGCCGGAGACCTCCGGCTGCGGATAGGCAGCCGCATCGAGCAGGCCGCTGCGCCAGAGGCCGTCCGGGCCCTGAATCGCCTTGACTGCCGCGGCCATCTCGCGGAACTGCGCCTCAAAGCCTGGCCGTGCCGGGTCGTCCGCGGGCAGGTAATCCAGCACCCGCGCCAGTCCGGCCAGCACCCAGCCGTTCCCGCGCGACCAGAAGAGCCTCTTGCCGTTCGCTTCGCGGCGTTCCAGGTAGCTTGCGTCGCGCGAGCAGAGGTGCGCCTGCGGGTCGTAGAGCAGCGCCGTGGTCCGCGCCCACTCGCGCTCTAGGAAGTTGAGATACCGCCGGTCGCCGTTGGCCCGCGCCAGCCGCGCCAGCGCAGGCGGCGCCATGAAGAGCGCATCGCACCACCACCAGAGTTCCTGCTTCGGGTCGTCGGGGCGCGCCAGCAACCGGTCCGCCTCGGTGCGCAGGGCGGCAATCCGCTCCGGCGCCGGCTCTTCCAGATAAAGCTCCGTCCAGGCCTGGCCGACGGCCTCGTCGTCAGCGTGGGCAAAGCGCGGACCCAGTTGCCAGCCGGTCCGCTGGGCAAACTGGAGCACCGCATCGTGATAGCGGCGCTCGCCCGTCGCGCGCGAAGCGGCCAGCAGCCCGTCGTAGAGCGCGGCGTAGGTCCAGTCCAGTGAGAACTTCGCTCCCGCTTGCCGCAGTTGCCAGTCTGCCACCTTGCGCATGGCCTTGCGGATCGCCCGCGGCTTGAACGCCGGCGAAACGTCGCGCGCCAGAGGGCCCGGCTCTGTGGCAACGCTGCCGGAGGGATCTTCCAGCGGCGCTTGCGCCGCCAATGATAGGCAGAAGACCAGGGCGCCGGCGATCACCGTCAGCAAAGTCCTCGGCCGGGTAGCCCCGCGCGGCATCAAAGCCCCTCCACATCGCGGGCGCCTTCGGCTCCCTCCGGCGCGAGCTCCCGCACCTCGAGCCGCTCGCCGGGCCGCAGGTAGCCCTTGCGCCGGACCCAGTCTTCCATCGCACTCCCGAGCCGGTCCAGCGGCACCCGCGTGCCGGCCTCGAGCAGACCGTCGGCGGTCGGCAGCGTGTCGTCGAAGACCGGATCGTTGGTGAAGTTGCGCATGGCGAAGTTGTCGATCCAGTGGATGGGGCAGGGCCGCCGCTCGCCGCCCTGGTCAACGCTCTCGATGGCGAGTCTTCGCGCGAACATTCACTCACTCTAACCGGCGGCCGGCTATTTCCCGCCGACCACCTTCGCGTCCCTGGTCGTTTGCGTCTCCACCCGGAAGCGCTCGTAGTCGAAGTCGCGCTCCTTGAAGCGCTGGCGGATGGACTTGACCAGCAGCACCCGCGCCTGAAAGCTGCCATCGGCATTAGTCGGCAGCCAGAGCTCGCCATTCACCGGAGCTTGGTCCAGATGAAAGTACGTGCCCTTGCCGATGCTGGCAAACAGGCCGCCGGCCACGCGGAAGCTGTCGACGAACTCGACCTCGAGCCGCGCCACCACCCGGTCCTGCTCGTCCACCCACAGCGTGCCCTTGAGCTTCTTCGAGGCGTCTTCCATCACGCCCTCGGTGTGCGCGTCCTTGCGGCCCTGGAAGTCGAAGACGATCGTGGGCCGCCCGCGGAAGTTCTCGCGCCGCGGATTGCGCACGTCCATCAGGTCCAGTATCCTGCTGACGCTGAAAGCCGGGCCTTCCAGCGGTTTGTCCGGCGGCGTCTTCTCCGCCTTCTCCACCAGCTTGGTCACCCGCTCGCTCTCCTTGTCGGCCTCGTGGCCTTCGAGCGGCTTGCCGTCCTTCTTTACCGCCCGGTTGATCATGTGGCCGTTGACGAAGAAGTTCTCCTGCTCCGTCGTCTCGGTCTTCTTCACCTGCCCGTTCGAATCCACGCCCTCGATGGTTGCCAGAGAACTGAAGGTGTAATTCTCCCGCACCTTGTCTAGCTGCTTCTGGTGATCCACAACCTCGCGCATGAGCTGGTGAATCTCCGGCAGCGGCGCCGCACCCTGCTGGGTGCGCGCCGAAGGCAGTTGAAGCACAAAGACCGCCAGCACAAGGCCGTAAGTTATTCGCATGGCGAGGATTCCTGACCGGAGTTCCCGGCTCGCACCGCAAGCCGGAATCTTCCAATTCTTTCATTCCGTTGGACCGGCCGGCCAGGGAAAAGTCGCAGCTGCCGGCCGGCGGCAAGCTCGGGCATCGTCCACCACCCCGACTGCCATGCTTGGGCGGGTGGCCCATCCTATCCCGGCGACGAAAAGGGACGCCCCATCGTTGACGCGGTCTCTTCGCGGCAAGGGTGGGAGAGCACGAACCCAGCACCATCCGCGAAACGCCGCGAACCCTCTATTCCCCGTGCCGCGCCCAGAACGCAGCAGGCGTCAGAATCGGATAGAACTCCGCCAGCGCCAGCAGGTCCTTGTCGCCGGTGACAAGATAGTCGGCCCGCGCCGCAAGCAGCGTCCCCAGCACCGCCTGATCCGCCGCGTCCCGCAGGCGCGCGTCTGGCTCCGCGGCAGGCTCGACCATCTCGGCCAGAAAGAGGAAGCTGTCGGCCAGGTCGCGAATCTCGGCCGGGGTCAGGCGGACCCGCGCCAACCGCGGCAGCACCCGGACCATTTCATCCAGGTTGTAGCGCGAGAGGACCAGATCGATGCCGCCCTGCCGCCACGCGCCGAGGATGCGGCCGGGGACGCTGGCTGGATACGCGAGCCCGGAGACCAGGACGTTGGTGTCCAGGACGACGCGGACGCCCGCCATCAGCCGCGCCGCTCCGCGGCCACCGCCGCCTTAATCTCCACCATCCCCTCGCCGGCGGGGACAGCGGCATAGGCCTCGGCGACGCGGCCGCTCAACTGGTCGAAGCGTTCGCGCATGGCGCGGATGCGGGCAAAGAGCTCGGCTCCCACCAGCGCCGCCACCGGCTTGCCGTCCTTGCTGACCACGATGCTGTCGTTGCGGAACTGTACCTGGCTGAGCATCTCGCCCAGGTTCTGGCGAAACTGCACCGCACTCACCTCGGTTACCATTGCAAGCCTCCTGCCACTATGACCAGTATGACCATTATGATTATGAGACGAAGATCTGTCCACTCATCGAGTGGGCGAGACAGATAATTGGGCCGTCCGGAGGTGATCCTCGGGGCTACAGCAGCTTTCCCGCCGCCAGGTCGCGGATGAGGCCGCGGTCGGCCGGCAGAAAGTCGTACGCCGGCAGCTCTTCCAGCTTCACCCAGCGGAACTGGTGGAAGATGCGGTTCTCGAGCTCGCCGGTGAAGCTGGGCACGGCGAAGAACTGCAGGTCTACGGCGCCGCCATGGCGGTAGTTGTGGCGGATGCGGGTCACGCGGGCGCCCACCTCGGCGTGGATGCCAAGCTCTTCGTTCAGTTCGCGGGCCAGCGCCTGCTCCGGGCTCTCACCGGGCTCAATCTTGCCCCCAGGAAACTCCCACTGCAGCGCCATCGGCTGGTCGGGCCGCCGCTGGCAGATCAGGATCTCGCCCTCGCGCACAATCAGGCCAGCCGCCACAAACCGCAGGGCGGGGCCGGCAGGGCGCGGGTTGGGAACGGACGGTGCTCCTTCCACCTCCCCAGTGTAACCGCACCAGAACCGTTGCAAAGTGCGTAAGCTGGTTCCCTGCTTTGGCTTGATCAAAAAACCTCGGGCGTCGCGGCGGCCCTCAGGCGGGGCTTATTCGCCGCCGGGCGCCGCCTTTGCCTCTTCTGCCGACCGCGGCCGGAAGTAGCTCCAGCCGCGCTTCGCCGCTGCCCCGAGCAGCGCCGGCGAGGGGTTGACCGGGAAGGGATTCCGGGCCATCTCCAGCATCGCCAGGTCGTGAATCGAGTTGCCGAAGACCGCATCCGGCCGCTCCAGGCCCACGCGCCGGAGCGTGGTTGCCTTGCCCTCGTCGGTGGGCACGTCAACGATCCGGCTGCCGATCAGCCCCGCCGTCACCTCGACCTCGGCGGCCAGCACGCGCTCGGCGGCAATGCCGAAGAGCGCCGCGCCGGCGGCCACAACCCACTTGTTGGTCGAGCTCACCGCCCACAGCTCCACGCCCCGCTGGCGCAGCCCGGCCACCAGCGCCTCCATCTCGGCAAAGATCCGCGGGCGCACGAACCCCTGCATGAAGCGCTGCGCCGCCGCCACCAGTTCGGCCTCGCGCAGTCCGGCGTAGATCTGCACCATCTCGCCGCAGATATCCAGCTCGCTCACCTGGCCAGTTTGGTAGGCGCGGTAGCGCGTGTCGATCCAGTCGGCCGTCGAGCGCGAAACCAGACCCTGCTCGATCGACCAGAACAGGAAGCTCGCACCCGAGTCGCCGCTCCACAGCGTGCCGTCGCAGTCGAAGACGGCCACACGCAGCTGGCTGTCGAGCACCAGTTGTTCAAACTGCTCCGCGCTCCAGCGGAGCGTCTCCGGTTCCATCGCTTTCAAGTCTTCCTCGGAAGTCGCTGTCCAATGCATTCCATTTCATTTTCCGCTATCCGGGCTCCTCTTTGCACGTGAACGTTTCAAGAACGGCCGCTTCGGCCCCAGATTTGCCACCTCCGCCGGGCGCTACCATAGAGGATGTGAGGAACTTTTATCATGATGAAAAAAAATCACCTGGCGCACCTGGGCCGGATGGCCCTCGTTCTTCTTAGCCTCGTCATCCTCCTCGGGGCTCGGCGCGCCTCCGCCCAGTTCGCCGGCCCGGCCGCCTCGCCCGCGAGCGCGCTCTCCATTCCCGCCGCGCAGCTCGTCCAGCCCGCCGAGCTCGCCAAGATGCTTGCCCTGCCTGCCGCCGAACGTCCGCTCGTCTTCCAGGTCGGCTCGCGCGTCTTCTTTGCCCAGGCGCACATCCCCGGTTCGGTCTACGCCGGTCCCGGCTCCCAGCCCGCCGGCCTCGAACTGCTCGCCAGCAAGGTCGCCAAGGTCAAGAAGGACCAGCTTATCGTCCTCTACTGCGGCTGCTGCCCCTGGAACCGCTGCCCCAACGTGGCGCCGGCCTTGCAGAAGCTCCTCGGCCTCGGCTTTACCAACGTCAAGGTTCTTTACCTTGCCAGCAACTTCGGCGACGACTGGGTGGCGAAGAACCTGCCCGTCGAGCGCGACGAGTAGGCGCGTGCGCCGTCTGTGCCGCGTGCTGCTGGTCTGCGCGCTGGCCGCCGGCGCGCAGCAACCCTCCCAGCCCGCGCTCGTTGGCAAGCCCGCGCCGCAGTTCGTCCGCACCGCGCTCGACGGCCGCACGGTCGATCTCGGCTCGCTCCGCGGCAAGGTGGTCCTCGTCAACTTCTGGGCCAGTTGGTGCGGCCCGTGCCTGGTGGAGATGCCGCTCTTCGCCCAGTGGCGGCGTGCGCTCGCCCCCGACCTCGAAGTCGTCGGCGTCTCCATGGACGACGACGCGGAGACGGCGCGCAAAGCTACGGCCAAGCTCTCGGTCGACTACCCGGTTCTGATGGGCGACGCGGCGCTGGCCATCGACTATGGCGGTATCCTCGGCGTGCCGGTTACCTTCCTCGTCGATCGCCAGGGCATCGTCCGCTATCGGTTCCAGGGCGAGACCGATCCCGCCGTCCTGGAGGCGCGCGTGCGCGAACTGATCGCGGCGCAATGACGCAAGGGGTTGTGCCCAGCTCTCTATTAGCCCTCTTGATTCCGTATTGAGGCTGGTTCGCAGCCCCTTGGGCACGCGCCGGGCGCGGTGCGCGCGCGCCGATAATCGATGGAGTGGAACCCGGAGCCAATCTCTCGCTGCTGAAGGAATACCAGGCTTACCTGCGCGTGGAGAAAGGACTGCGGCCTCTGACCTGCGAGGCCTACGACGGAGACCTGAAGACCTTCGCCGAGTTCCTGGAAGATCGTCACGGCGTTCTGCTCACCGCCGCCCAGCAGGACGTCTCCGCGTTCCTCGAGCACCTGCGCGCGCACTCCATCGACTCCCGCTCGGCGGCGCGTAAGCTCAGTTGCCTGCGCGGATTTTACAAGTGGCTGCTGCTCGACCGCCGCATTCATCACGACCCGACGGTCAACATCGAGTCGCCCAAGGCGTGGAAGGTATTGCCCAAGTCGCTCTCCGAGCCCGAGGTGGCCGAGATGCTGGAGCGCGCCGCGCTGGCCACGAGCCATCCGCGGGCCCGCGCCACGGCCCTGCGCGACCGCGCCATTCTGGAGCTGCTCTACGCCGGCGGCCTGCGCGTTTCAGAGCTCTGCACGCTCAACACCGCCGACCTTGCCCTCGATCTGGGCCGCGTGCAGGTGCGCGGCAAGGGCGACAAGGAGCGCATTGTGCCGCTGGGCCGCACGGCGCTCGAGGCGCTTGAGGACTACCTGCGCGAAGGCCGCCCGCACCTGGCGCGCATCAGCTCCTCCCGCAAGCCCGCCGCGCGCGCCGATGCCGGGCGCCTCTTTCTCTCGATGCGCGGAATGCCACTGACGCGCCAGTGGATCTGGCGGCTGGTGAAGACGGCAGACAGCCACGCCAGCCCGCACAGCCTGAGGCACAGTTGCGCCACGCACATGGTGGAGCACGGCGCCGACCTGCGCAGCGTGCAGTTGCTCCTCGGCCACGCCGACATCTCCACCACGCAGGTCTACACCCACCTGGCCCTCGGCCGTCTCAAGCAGGTCCATCACCAGCATCATCCCCGCGCCCAGCGCATGCCGGCCGCGGTGCAAGAGGCGCAAGAACTGCCGCGGAAGCACAACGGACTGCGGCTGATCCGCGGCGGCGCGGCGAAGGACTCCGCGATCGAGGAGTCGGCATGAATGCGCCGGACACGGCGGTGCCGAATCTCCGCGCGCTCGCCGGCGAGTATCTGCGCGTGCTTCGCGGTGAGCGCGGCGCCAGCGTGCACACGCTGCGCGCCTACGAGCGCGAACTAGGCGACTTTGCCGCGTGGACCTGCGCTCAGCTCGGCGAAGAGATCGAACCCGCGCGCATCGAGCACACCCACATCCGCGCCTACCTGGGCACGCTCTACGACCGCGGCCTGAAGAAGGCTTCAGCGGCGCGCGCGCTCGCGGCCATCCGCAGTTGGTTCAAGTGGCTGGCGCGCACGGGGCGCGTGGAGTCGAACGCCGCCGCGCTGGTGGCCACGCCGCGCCTGCCCAGGCACCTGCCGCGCGTGCCGTCGATCGAGCAGATGAACCGCGTGGTCGACTCGGTGGGCGAGGACGCGGCAAGCTGGCCCGTACGCGACGCCGCGATTCTGGAACTGCTCTACGGCTGCGGCATCCGCAACGCCGAACTCACCGGCCTCGACCTCGACGACATTCACTGGGCCAACGAGGCGATCCTGGTGCGCGGCAAGGGGCAGAAGCAGCGGTACGTTCCGCTGGGCGACGCGGCGGCCCTGGCCCTGCGCAGG
>JBAVMZ010000493.1:0-4362 GCA_049690595.1 Occallatibacter sp.
GCGCCCGCGCGGGGGGCTGTGGGGACGCCAGCCCGGCCGCAGGCAGGCGCCACACGGCGCATCGTCGGCGTGCTGGTCACCTACACCTGGAACGCGATGGGGCAGATCTTCCCCATCCTCGAAGGCAGGAACCTGATCGGCCGCGACCCGGACCGGTGCGATATTGTTGTGCCCCAGGACGAGACCCTCTCCGGCATCAACAGCCACATTGTCTTCCGCACCTCGTTCACCATCGGCGACGACGTAAGCATGTGCGGCACGGATGTGGACGGGGTGCCGGTGGAGACGGCCTTTGTGCCGCTGCGCAATTACGCGCAGATCCGCACCGGGTCGACGCACTGGACCTTCATCGCCATCGAACAGCCGGCGGGGGCCGGCCCCACCGAACGCTGACGGCCGCCGGCAGACGGCGCCCAGCAGGAAAGGCCACGTTCACCATGGTGAAAGCTCGCGTAACTTCGACAAAGAGACGGGCGGCGCTGCACCTGCTGGCGCTTGCCGGAACGCTGGCGCTGGCCGTTGCGCAGGCCGCGGGCCAGCAGGCCGGAACGCTGTTCGGGGCCAGCGGAGTGAGCCCGCAGGCGGTGCGCCAGGGGGTTCTGGGCAGTTGCTACTTCCACGCCTCGGTTGCTGCGCTGGCCTCGGCGGCGCCGGACCGGCTGCGCGGGGCCATCGGGCGCGGCACAATGGGCGGCTACCGGGTGCACCTGGCCAGCGGCCCGGACGAGCTGGTCTTTCCCGAGGATGTTAAGTTCGGCCGCGACCACGGCTACGACCGCTCGGAGGGCGACTGGGTGCTGGTGCTGATGCGGGCCTACGCGCAGCGCTCCGTGCGGCAGAGCCTGGCGGAGGCCATCGGACACTCGGCCCTGATTCCTGACTTTGTGCGGCCGATGGCGCTGGGCTGGCTGAACGATTCCGGGCTGCTGGTGGTGGCGTGGGACCGGGCGATCCGCGCCGTGGTCAACCAGGACGGCAGCATGGACCGCGCCTCGCTGAAGCGGAACCTGACGCTCGAAGCCCGAGCCGCCGGTCTGCCGGCCGCGCAGGTTCAGGCGTTGCTGGGCTTCCTCGACGAGAAGGGCTTCTTCGACACGGTGGCGCTGGCCGTGCGTCAGAACGGCGAGGTCTTCGGCGCATACAAGAGCATCGGCCAGGGGGGCATCCCGGTCCGGGTGCTCGAGGCCTTCATGGGTTCGGCGGGCGCCAACTACGCCAGCAACAGCGGGCCGCTGATGGTGCAACTCGAGCGGCTGCACCGGGGTGGCGTGGCCGTGGTGGCCGGCACCCTGCCCAATCCGCCCGCGTCCGCCATGGGCGCGGACTGGTTCGTCCCGGCGCATGCATACTCCGTGCTCGATTACGATCCCGGCTCGCAGATGGTGCGGCTGCGCAATCCCTGGGGCCGCAAGCCGGACCCGGATGGGAGTTTCTCGCTGCCGCTCTCGGTATTTATGCAGAGCTACGCGGACTACTCTTACTCGCAGTAAGTCGAGCGAAGCGGGCGAGGAGTGGCTGGACGTCACGGCGGTTACTCATCGTTTCGGCGTGTTCGGCCGTTGCGTCTATTTGCTCAATGGAACGGATCATCCCATATCCCAGCGCGGCAGGACCTTCCTCGGGCTCTGCCACTCGATCCGCGCCGCCGGTAACCGGGCAATCGGGCTGGGTGGGATGCGATGACAAGCAGTCCTTTCGTACCGTGCGCCCGTGCCTCGCAATCGAGGAGTTACTGTGTTTTCGGCGAAACTCTGGGCTATCATGCGGAGGGATGGGACCCGTCGAGGTCGAAACCGGGTCACCGGATTCGGAAAACCATGAACCGCAGCGCAATCGACGAGGAGGTTCGCAGGATTACCGGCAGCGCCGCCTTTGCACGCAAGGGCCAGATGAAGACACTGTTGGCGATTCTGGCAAGGAACATCGATGCGCAGACCACGCTGAAGCCCGACCGGGTGATCCGGGAGCTGTGGGGCGACGAGGCGCCGGCCAGGGAGTCGGCCGACCTGGCGACGGCGATGAACCGCCTGCGCCGGACCTTGCAGACTTACTACGAGACAGAGGGCAGCGACGATCCCGTGGTGCTGACCCTGCCGCGACGCTCCTCCGGCGTCTCGGCGCCGGCGCGCGAACTGGTGTGGATCAAGGCGGAGCCTCGCGGCGAAGCTCTCGATCCGCCTTCCCCGGAACCGGCCGATCCCCCGGCGGCGCTCGAAGCCCCACCGCCCGCCGCACCCGTGCCCCCCACGGAACCAAGCTCCGTTTCCCCACGCGGATTGCGCATCGCCGTGGCGGTGGTGGCGGCGAGCCTGATGGTGATTTCCCTTGCGATTTACCTCGCCATGGACCGCCGGCCGTACGCGGTCACTCTAGGGGAAAGGGCCTTGATCGTGAGCAACGCCGAGGGACAGGAGCTGTGGCGCAAGGAGTTCCCCGAGGGTTTCTGGGACGAGTACTACAAGGCCCCGATGGCGGAGCGCAGCTGGATTGGCGACCTGAACGGCGACGGGCGCACGGAGCTTCTCTTCGTCTACCATTCGGGCTCGGATCCCTTCGTCCACGCCACCCAGCTGATCTGCTACTCGGCTGCTGGCAAGGAGCTCTGGCGATGGACGGCGGGACGCGATCTGCCGGAGATGCAGGGGAGCCCCAACGGATTCAAGACCAAGGCCTTTGCCGTCCTGCCGCCCGAAGGCGGGAGCGCCACGCGCATCGTCGTCTCCAGCGAGCACTCTCTGCAATACCCGCACCAGATCGCGATCGTCGACCGGAACGGCCGGACGCTCTCCGAGTACTGGCACTCCGGGCACCTGGACCACCTGGCGCTGGCGGATCTGGACGGCGACGGGCGGAAAGAGATCGTGGCCAGCGGAATCAGCAACGGGTACAACCAAGCGACGCTGGTGGCGCTGGACCCGAACCACGCGGGGGCGCCTCCACGGAGGCGGCACGGCCCGAGCTACAGTTGCACAACCTGGGCTCAGCACGCGAGAAATGGCGGCTGCTCTTTCCCCGCAGCGACCTGAACCGGACTCTTTCGGTCTACAACGTGGGCGGGGAGATCTCCCCTGTGGGCGACCGTATCAGCTTCCAAGTCTCCGAGTGCTCGCTGGTGGACCGCTGCTACATCTGGTACGAATTCAATCGGGAACTGGAGCTGATGCGCGCCGAGCCGGACGACCAGTTCCGCAACGCCCACAAGCAGTTCTACGCGAACAAGCCCGGCGATCATGCGCTGACAGCGGCTGACGAGGCGCAGTTCCGCAACGTGCGCTGCCTGGCCGGCTGCCCAGGCCCGTTCGTTCCCCAGCGGATTCCGTGACCGGCGCGGCGCCGCCCCCCGGCCGCTGCCCAAAGCCGATTCGATGCTACAATGGGTGATGTACGTGGCGGCTATAGTTCAGCGGCAGAACGCCTGACTGTGGCTCAGGATGTCGTGGGTTCGATCCCCACTAGCCGCCCCAATCCGTACCCACCGCGGGAGCATCCCCAACCCGTCTGGCCGAGTTTCCGTGAATCCTCCTGCTGCCTCCACTCCAAAGAGCTGTCCGGCCGCCTCCGCTCTTCCGCCGGAGTTCCCTCCTTTCCTTCCGCGCCGCGGCCTCACCGGCGGCCATCTGCAGACCATCGTGGGCAACTTCCTGCCCCGCCCAGCCTTCCGGCTCGATGCCACGGCTGAGACCGTCGAGGTGGACCCGGCCGACTCGAGCCGCGTGCTCTGCCACTGCCACTGGCAGCCCGAACCCGCCAGCCGCCTGACAGCGGTGCTGGTCCACGGCCTGGAAGGCTCGTCGGACTCCCGCTACCTGCAGGGCGTGGCTGCCCGCGCCTGGGACGCCGGCTTCAACGTCGTCCGCATGAACATGCGCAACTGCGGCGGAACCGACCACCTGACGCCGACCCTCTACAACTCCGCACTCTCCGGCGACGTGGGCGCAGTAATCGAGCACTTCGCCCGGCGCTTCCGGTTGACTCGCGTCGCGCTGGTGGGCTACTCGATGGGCGGCAACCTGGTGCTGAAGCTGGCCGGCGAGTGGGGCGCGCGGGCGCCGCTGGTGGCGGTGGCCGCCGTCTGCCCCGCCATCGACCTGGCCGCCGGGTCCAATGCCCTGCACGAGCCCGCCAACCGCATCTACGAGTGGAATTTTCTGCGCGGGCTGATGGCGCGCTACCGGCGCAAGGCGCGGCTCTTCCCTGAGGTCTTCGCCGCCGGCTACGAGGGCCCCATCCGCTCTCTGCGCCACTTCGACGACCGCATCGTGGCCCGGTACTGCGGCTTCCGCGACGCCGACGACTACTACTACCGCGCCGCCGCCGCCCGCGTCGTCGACCGCATCGCCGTGCCCACGCTCATCCTGCGCG
>JBAVMZ010000494.1:0-4668 GCA_049690595.1 Occallatibacter sp.
CATCTGGGCGTGGCGGGCGGGGTCGGCCAGCAGGCCGGCGACGGCCGCGGGGAAGCCCGCGTCGGGCACGATGTGGCCGGTCAAGCCCTCGCGCACGATGGTGGCCGGGCCGCCGTCCGGCGTCACAATGGCCGGAACGCCAGAGGCCAGCGCCTCCAGAACCACGTTGCCGAAGGTGTCGGTATGCGAGGGGAAGACGAAGAGGTCCATGTTGGCGTAGGCGGCCGAGAGCGCTTCGCCGCGCAGAACACCGGTGAACTCGGCCCGATGCAGTCGCTCGCGCAGCCAGGCCTCGTCGCCGCCGTGGCCGACGATGAGGAAGCGGTAGCCGGTAACGCCCTGGCGGTCGAGCTCGTGCTCGATCTCGACCAGTTGCGCGATGTTCTTTTCGACAGAGAGGCGGCCGACGAAGCCCAGGACGAAGTCGCGGTCTTCGGGCTTGCGGTTGCGGTTGCGCGGGTGGAAGATCTCGGCGTCGACGCCGCGGGGCATCAGGTGGCAGGGGCGTCCGGCGGCGCGCTCCAGTTGGTCGCAGAGCTGCGGGTTGGGCGCAAAGAGCACCCGGGCGATCGCATAGAAGCGCGCCGCCGCGGCCATCGCCAGGTCTTCGATGGTTTGGCCGGCGGCGGTCGACTGGCGCTCCGGCAGCAGCCGCAGGAACCAGTCCGAGCGGCGGGCGGCGTACTCGTGAACGTTGGTGTGCCAGCTTGCGGCCAGCGGGAGGCCCAGGTGATTCGCCAGGCCGGCGCCGAGGATCCCCACATCGCTGGGGCCGGTGATGTGGATCAGGTCCGGCTGAAAGCGCTCCAGCGCCTCGGTGACGAGGTCAATGTGGCGGAAAAAAGCCGGGTCGAAGCGCAGGTCCTTTTCGAGAGCAAAGGAGAGGAAGCCGCGGGGCAGCTCGAGGGTCCAGACGCTGCCGTCTTCGACCAGCGCCTGGGCACGGTCGCCGGCGCGCACGCAGAGAAAGGGCAGGCCGCGGCGGCGCGCGAAGGCCTCGAAGTGGCGGCTGGTGTGCGCGACCCCGTTGATCTCGTGGAAGGAGTCGGGGAAGTAAGCCACGCGGGGCGGACGATCGAGGGTCATTGCAGGTCCGAGGGCCGAGGGATGATTACGCCTGCCCTCAGTGTAGACGGCCCGGCGGGAGTAGCGGGGTTAGCGCCGATAGCGGTGTTCGCGGAGTTAGCGGGGACGCCAGGCAGTACGGGCCGCCTTGCTAACGCCGCTGACTCCGCTAACCCCGCCAGCTCCGCTGTCTTTCGTCAGCCGTCGTTCTCGCCCAGGGCGAGGCGAAGCTGGTGCGACTCGTTCCAGGCCATCCGCAGGCTGCCGGAAACCACGCCGGCGCCCATCATCTGGACCAGGCCGATGGTCCAGCCGATGGCGAGGGGTGGACGTCCCTTGGGCCAGAGTTCGCTCAGGGGGCGGACCACGCCATTCGCATCGGGATGATAGACGCGCTCGTCCCAGGTGCGCGAGCCCTGCGGGAACTCGGGGTAGTGGCGGACGGCGTCGAGCGTGGACTGCAGAATGCGATGCTTCCACGGCTCGGCGTACTGCGGCATGAAGAGCATGCTGGAGCGCTTCTCCCGCCGGATCTCATGCACGAACTCGGTGAAGCTTTCGGCGTTGGTCAGGTTGATATTGGCGTTCGGCTCCACGCCGTGGCGGTCACCGCCGGAGACCAACACCATGTTCCAGCGCTCGGCAAGGCGACGGACGGCGCGGTTCTCGTCCCAGTGGCGCAGGCCGTTCAGCTCCATCGAGTGCAGGAACTGGCCGTTCTTCTGCAGGAACTCGTTGACCAGGAACTCGTGCTTCTCCTGGCCGATCAGGTAGAGATCCCAGAGCGGGTGGTTGAAGACCACCAGCACGTTGGGCTCCTCGTCGAGGGCGCGGAGAATCTCGGTCAGGCGCGTGTCCGAGGGGTTCCGGGTGTAGTCGGCGAGGGTCCCCATCCACTCCTGCGCGCGGGCGCTGGGCAGATTGTGCACGCCCAGGTGAAAGGACTGGATCCCGCCGTAGGGGGCGCTCCACTCCAGCGAAACCGGAATCTGGCGGGCGCTGGGCACGGTGCGCAGCAGCATGGGAGCGCGGATGTTGTCGTGATCGGAGATCGAGACCATCGACTGAAGATCCAGCTTTTCGATCTGCTTGCTCTCGAGGTCGAAGGCCAGCCGGGGGGTCATGGGCGGGGTCCAGTAGCTGGCGGCGTAGTCGATGCGAACGCCATGCACCCGCTCCGAGCGGCTCTCCAGCCGCGAGAGGATCGGACGCATCACCGGGTACTGATTGCCGAAATTCGCCAGAAAGTCCAGGGTCTCGTGCGACTGATTGGTGTGACTATGGAGCGAAACTCCCGTGCGAAAGCCGCGCGCCGCGTCTTTGTCGCGCCACAGATACGAGATGGTCGAGTTGGGCATTCCCTGCTCCTCCGAGGCGCGCGGAGGGAAGTGCCGCGCCCTCTAGATTCCGCCAACCTGTTGGAACTTGCAACTTTAGTATCCGGGGAACCCGGTAAATGGAGGGTTAACAGCGTGCGAATACGCCTTCAATTGCGGTGGGAATCAAAGAAGTCACGGCAAAAACCGGTCAATTCCCGGCAACTGGCTGGGAAATACCCAAAAATCTTCTCGCATTGTGGTATACCGAGACCTAGCGGCCGTTTCGTTCCGATTCAGGGGACACGAACTCCTCGACGCTCCAGGCGGCGAAAGGCTCCTCGGCCGAGGCCGCGGCGGCCTCCGGGGTCAGGTAGTTGGCGGTCAACTCGGTGCGGAGCAGCTCGAAGGCCTGCTCGGGGGTGTCGGCAAGGCGGAAGAGGTCGATGTCGCGCGGCGAGATGGCCCCGGTGTCGACCAGGACCTCGAGGTTGAAGATCTTCCTCCAGTACTCCGAGCCGTAAATGACGATCGACATCTTGCTGCCCAGCTTGCGGGTCTGGGCGAGGGTGAGAATCTCGAACATCTCGTCGAGAGTGCCGAAGCCACCGGGAAAGACCACCAGCCCCTTGGACAAATGCGCGAACCAGAGCTTGCGCATGAAGAAATAGTGGAACTCGAAGTTGAGCTCGGGGGTGATCCAGGGGTTGGGGTGCTGCTCGAAAGGCAGGCGGATGTTGAGGCCGATGGTCTTGCCGCCTGCTTCGCGGGCGCCGCGGTTGGCCGCCTCCATGATGCCGGGACCGCCGCCGGAGGTGACCACGAAGCGCGACCAGGTCGAGGGGATCTGCATGGACCAGCGAGTGAGCATGCCGGCCAGGCGGCGGGCGTCCTCGTAGTAGCGGGCCATCTCGACGGCGGCGATGGCGCGCTTGCGTTGCAGCTCGGTGGCGGTGCCGGAGGCAATCTCCGGCGGGCGGGCCGGCTGCTCGGCGCTGGGCGCCGGGCGCGTGGAGCCGGTGTTTTCCAGCAGCTCCAGGGCGTGGCCAGCCTCTTCGCGGCCGCGGAAGCGGGCCGAGCCGAAGAAGACCACCGTGTCCTGAATCCGCTCGCGGCGGAAGCGGGCCAGCGGCTCCATGTATTCGCTGACGATGCGGATCAGCCGCCCGTCAGAGCTGGAGAGAAACTCCTTGTTCTCATAGGCCAGCGGCGCCGAGTCGAGCTGTGGTGGCGCACCGTTGCCCGGAATCGCGGCCACACCCGCGGCGCTGTCGGTTCCCTGATCTCTGACCCCTGTTCCCTGTTCTCCGATCGCTGTTCCCTGCTTTTCGTCGCTCATGGCTTATCCATCGCGGTGGCGGACCGCGTCGTGGAACGCAATCCAGAGGTTCAAAAGTCCGAGCCCTGAGACCAAGCCGCGCACGGCGCCGTGGGCGGCAAAGGCCGAGAGCTCGGGGTAACGCAGAAAAAGCGGATTCTGATCCCAGAAGAGGCGCGACCAGGGGGCATAGCAGATGGCAAGGCCGATATACATGCGCAACAGGACGCGGAGGAAGAGCTCGGAGCGCTCCAGCCAGCGGGGAATGCGCTGCGGGTGGCGCGCGTGAGACTCAGGCTCGGACGGCGCGGGCACGACATTGGCCGCCGCCCCCGGCGCGGGAGCCGGGCTCGGGGTGACGGGCGGCGAGAATAGGTCCGGCTGCTGGGGCATTCCCTATCAAGAGCGGCCCTCCCGGCGCCGCCCGTCTTGGGGCAGCAGGCTGGGGCGCGGGGCAAGCCGCCCCGGCGCAGGGACGCCGTACTTGAACGGTAACACAGGGGCCGCCGCGGAACCCTGCGACCGCCCCGTGAGACTCGCAATCGCATGAAGACCTGTGGGGTGAACCCCAGGTCTCATTCCTCCCGGGCCGGCGAAGCCGGTGCGGGACTACAGCATTTTCCTATTTACTGTAGACCGGAGCCACACACTCAAGTGGCTTTTTCCTCAAGAAAAAGCCACTTTTAACTGCTCTCAAGAAGTCTACGCAAATTCGGAAAATGCTCTAGAACGAGAAGTTCACCTGCAGGTCGACGCTCCGGTTGGCCGACTGCGAGGAGAAGAAGCCCCCGGCCAGCGCCGTGGACTTGTTGAAGAGCGGCGAGGTGACCACGCCCACCGGCTGCGCCAGGTTGACGCTGTTGAGAATGTTGTGGGCCATGACGGCGAAGCTCAGGCTGTAGCGGCGCGAGACCGGTGCGTCCAGCCGCGGCGGGCCCTGCCTGCCGCTGAGTCCGCCGGGGCCAAGGC
>JBAVMZ010000495.1:0-9188 GCA_049690595.1 Occallatibacter sp.
GTGCTCATCTCCAGCTTTGCCGCGGCGGCCGTGCTGCTGGCCATCCTCGGCATCTACAGCGTCGTCGCCTTCTCCGCAGCCATGCGCACGCACGAGTTGGCCATCCGCCTTGCTCTCGGATCGCAGCGCTCCAGCGTTCTGCGCCTGGTGCTGGTCTCCGGCGCCCGGCTCGGCCTGGTCGGCTGCGGCCTGGGAGCCATTGCCGCCATTGCCGCCACGCGCCTGCTGCGTTCGCTCCTGTTTGAAGTCAGCCCGCTCGACCCGCCGGTGCTGGTGATGGCGGCGCTCCTGACCTTTCTGCTCGCCGTGGCGGCTTCCGCGTTCCCCGCGCGCCGCGCCGCATCCATTGAGCCCATGCAGGCTCTGCGCAACGAATAACCCGCTCGACTGCATTCACCCCGGGAGGCCGCAATGAACACGTTGATCCAGGACATTCGCTACGCGCTCCGCCAGCTTCGCAAGGCGCCGGGCTTCACGCTCACCGTCGTGCTCACGCTCGCCCTCGGCATCGGCGCCAACACGGCCATCTTCACGCTGGTGCACGGCATCCTGCTGCGCTCGCTTCCAGTGGAGGACCCGGCCCAGCTCTACCGCATCGGCGACAACGACGACTGCTGCGTCGAGGGCGGCTTCCCGGGCGATGCCAGCGATACCGGCGACTTCTCCATCTTCTCCTTCGACCTCTACCAATACCTCCGCGCCAACACGCCGGAGTTCGAGCAGCTTGCCGCGGTGCAGGCCGGCGAGTGGCACTGGAGCATGCGTCGCGGCAACGAGCTGGCTAAATCTCTGCGCGGCGAGTTCGTCTCCGGCAACTACTTCTCCACGCTGGGCATGAATGCCTACGCGGGTCGCGTCTTCGCGGACTCCGACGACACCCCATCGGCCGCGCCCGCCACCGTCATCAGCTACCAGGCGTGGCAGGGCGAGTTCGCCGCCGATCCCTCCATCGTCGGCTCCACCGTCTTCATCCAGACACGGCCCTTCACCGTCGTCGGCGTCACCCCGCCGGGCTTCTTCGGCGATCGCGTCAGCGACACGCCTCCCGACTTCTGGATGCCCATCCACACCGAGGCTTACATCCGCGGAGACAGCTCCATCCTGCATCACACCGACTCGCACTGGCTCTATCCTCTCGGCCGCGTGCGCCCCGGAACCAACGTCGCCGCGTTCGAGACCAAGCTCTCCGTCCTGCTGCGCCAATGGCTCTCCTCGCGCACCGCGTACACCTCGAACGGCGGCGCGGCCATCATCCCCAAACAGCACATCGTGCTCGCGCCCGGCGGCGGGGGCATCCAAAACCTGCAGCAGGAGGCCGGCAAGGGCCTCAAGATGCTGATGATTCTCTCATCGGTCGTGCTGCTCATCGCCTGCGCCAACATCGCCAATCTGCTGCTGGCCCGCGCCACCACGCGCCGCTCCGAGATCGCCATACGCACCGCTCTCGGCGCCGGCCGCACCCGCCTCGTCCGCCAGATCCTCACCGAGTGCGTTCTGCTGAGTCTGCTCGGCGGTGCGGCCGGCGGTGCGGCATCTTATGGCGGCGCCCGCACCATCCTGGCGCTCGCCTTCCCCGACGCGCGCAACATGCCCGTCACTGCCAGCCCCTCGCTGGCCGTGCTCGGCTTCGCCTTCCTGGTCTCGCTTGTAACCGGCGTGCTCTTCGGCACCGCGCCCGCATGGCTTTCCTCTCATGCGCAGCCGGCCGAGGCCCTGCGCGGCGTCAACCGCTCTACCCGCGACCGCTCCTCGCTACCGCAAAAGTCGCTCGTCGTCTTTCAGGCCGCTCTGTCTCTCGTCCTGCTTTCGAGCGCCATCCTCATGAGCCGCTCGCTCATCAACGTCGAGCGCCAGGACTTCGGCATCGCCACCGCCAACCGCTACGTCCTGCACTTCGACCCCTCCGGCGCAGGCTACACGCCCGAGCGCCTGCCCGCCCTCTACCGCGAAATGGAAGCCCGATTCAAGGCATTGCCCGGCGTCACCACCATGGGCATGGGCATGTACAGTCCACTGGAAGGCAACAACTGGGGCGAGTGCGTCATTCAGCAGGGCCACCCCGCGCCGGGCCCTGGCGACCGCTGCGGCTCTTCCTGGCTGCGCGTGAGCAACCAGTACCTTGACTCCGTCGGCGTACCCATCGTCCGCGGCCGCGGATTCGACGATCGGGACACGGCCACATCCACGCAGGTCGTGCTCGTCAACGAGACCTTCGTCAAGCGCTTCTTCCCCAATCAGAATCCCATCGGCCAGCACTTCGGCATCGATCGCCCGCAGTACTCCGGCGCCTGGGAGATCGTCGGCGTCTTCCGCGACTTCAAGTTGAACGATCCGCGCGGTCTGGTTCGTCCCGTCTACCTGCGCCCGCTCACCCAGCGCTTCCCCGGCTACAAGGAACCTGAGCTCACCTCCACTGAGACCCTGTCGCTGTTCATGAACGCCATGATCCTCGGCTTCAACCATCCGCCCGCGGATGCGGATGCGCTCATCCGCCACACGCTGGCCGCCGTCGATCCCAACCTCACCGTGAGGGATCTGCGCACCTTCGACGCGCAGGTTGCGGGCAACTTCAACGGGGACCGCCTCATCGCGCGGCTCTGCACGCTCTTTGGCATCCTGTCGCTGATTCTCGCCTCGGTGGGCCTCTACGGGGTCATGTCCTACTTCGTCGCCCGCCGCACCGGCGAGATCGGCATCCGCATGGCACTGGGCGCCACGCGCTCGAACGTTGTCGCCATGGTCATGCGCGGCGTGCTGTGGCAGATTCTCGTCGGCCTCTGCCTGGGCATTCCCGGCGCGCTGTATGCCGGCTACCTGATGAAGAGCCTGCTCTACGGCATCGCCAGCTACGATCCCATGGCGCTGATTGGCGCACCGCTCATGCTCGCTCTTTGCGCCGCCGCCGCGGGCTTCGTTCCCGCACGCCGCGCCGCTTCCATCGAACCCATGCAGGCCCTGCGCACCGAATAAGGAGTCGACCACAAGTGAATTCGCTCATCCCCGACCTTCGTTACGCATTGCGGCAGTTGCGCAAATCGCCCGGATACGCGGCGACCGTTGTGCTCACGCTCGCCCTGGGCATCGGCGCCAACGCCGCGGTGTTCACGCTCTTCGACCAGGCGCTGCTGCGCATGTTGCCGGTCTCGCACCCGAAGGAACTGGTGCGCTTCCACTGGTCGGGAGCCTTCCGCGGCTCGATGAGCAGCTTCGGCGGCGACAGTCAGAATTACTTTTCGTACCCCATGTACAAGGACCTTCGCGACCAGAACCAGGTCTTCACCGGCATCCTTGCCGCCGACAAGGCCAACGTCGGCATCACCTGGCATAACCAGGCCGAGAGCCAGGATGCCGAGGTCGTGAGCGGCAACTACTTCGAGTTGCTCGGACTCAGGCCCGCGCTGGGCCGCCTCTTCAACGCACAGGACGAGACCGTCAAGGACTCGAACCCCGTGGCCATCCTCAGCTATGGCTACTGGAAGAGCCGCTTCGCCAGCCAGCCCGGCGTCATAGGCCAGACCCTTCTCGTCAACGGCCATCCGTTCACCATTGTCGGCGTGGCACCCGCGCACTTCGACTCCGCCATCGGCGGCTACAAGCCCGGCGTCTTTATGCCGGTGACGATGGTCGGCCAGGCGATGCCCTGGCGCACCCAGCGCGACGACCTGCCCAACCATCAGTCCGTCTGGCTCACTCTCGTCGCCCGCCTCCGGCCGGGCGTCAGCCGCGAACAGGCCCAGGCCAGCCTGGCCCCGCTCTGGCACTCGCTGCGCGTCAACGAGCTCGCGCTCTTCAAGACCCGGACCGAACTCTTTGTTCGCCGCTTCGTCGACGAGTCGAAGATCGAAGTCCTCGACGACTCGCACGGATTCTCTCCGGCGCGCACCGAGCTCCAGAGGCCGCTCGTCATTCTGATGAGCATGTCCGGCCTGCTCGTGGTGCTCTGCGCCATCAACGTGGCCACGCTGCTGCTGCTGCGCTCGACGGCGCGGGCGCGGGAGATTTCGATGCGCTATGCGCTGGGCGCGCAGCGGCACCGCATCGTCTCGCAACTTCTGGTCGAGGGCGCGCTGCTCGGCCTGGCTGGCGCCGCGGCGGGGTTGGCTCTTGCTCCCTCCGTCTCGCTGATTCTTGTGCGCCTGATGACCTCGGCCGACCCAGGCTCGGAGCCTTACTCGGCGGCCATCGACCTGCGCGTGCTGGGCTTTACGCTGGCGGTCTCGCTGGTCACCACGTTGGCTTTCAGTATTGCGCCGCTCTTCTACTTCCTGCGGCCCGACCTGGCCAACTCGCTGCGCCAGAACACGGGCACTGCCTCGCGCGGCTCGCAACGCTTCCGCAAGATCGCCGTCGGCGCGCAGATTGCGCTTAGCGTTCTGCTGCTGGGCTGCGCCGGTCTCTTCGTGCGCACGCTCGATAATCTCCGCTCGACCGATGTGGGTTTCCAGACCGCGCATCTGGATACCCTCTCGCTCGATCCCTCCTCCTCGGGCTATGGCGAGGAACGCACGCCGCGCATCGTTTTGGATGCGCTGGATGCGCTGCGGCGCATTCCCGGCGTAGTCTACGCCGCTGCGACCACCGACCCGGAGTTGGCCGGCGACACCTCGACAGGGAACTTCTCTATTCAAGGCTACAAGCCCTCTGAAGAAGAGAACATGAACTTCGAGTCGCCCGAGATTACGCCCGGCTACTTCGCCACGCTGCGCCAGCCGCTACTGGCGGGCAGGGAGTTCACCGAGGCCGACGCCCAGGGCCAGCCGCAGGTGGCAGTGGTCAACGCGGCCTTCGCCAAACGCTTCTACGGCTCGCCGCAGAACGCCATCGGCCGCGCCATTCACGACGGCGGCGGAAACAACATCCAGTACGAGCTCGCCATCGTCGGCGTCGTCGGCGACACGCGACACACCGACCTACGCACCCCGCTCGGCGGCGCGGTCTATCGGCCCTACCTGCAGGCGAAGCATCCCACCGGCGTGCAGGTCTACGTGCAGACGACGCGCGATCCGGCACAGTCGCTGGCCGCCATTCGTCAGGCTATTCATCAGCTCGACTCCACGCTGGTCGTCGACGGCCTGCGCACCATGACCCAGCAGGTGGACCGCACGGCCTCGGATGAGCGCGCGCTGGCCTTCCTCGCCATTGGTTTCTCGGTGCTGTCGATGCTTCTGGCCGGCGTCGGCCTCTACGGCGTGCTGGCCTACTCGACGGCGCAGCGGACGCGCGAGATCGGCGTGCGGCTGGCGCTGGGCTCGCTGCGGATGGGAGTGGTAGCGCTCGTGGTCCGCGAGATGGCCATCATCGCCGGCATCGCCGCGGCAGTGGCGCTGCCCGCGGTGGTCGCGCTGGCCCGTCTCTTCCGCAGCCAGCTCTATGGAGTGGCCACCTTCGACCCGCTCACGCTCTCCGCCGCCGTGCTGCTCACCGCGCTGATGGTCACGCTCGCCGCGGCACTGCCGGCGCGCCGCGCCGCTTCCGTTCAACCCATGCAGGCCCTGCGCGTCGAGTAGACTGCGCCGTGACGACAGGAGGACCACCGATGCGTACGATCTTGCAGGACCTGCGTTACGCGCTGCGCCAGTTGCGCCACTCGCCGGGCTTCACCTTCACGGCAGTTTCCGTGCTGGCGCTCGGGCTTGGCGCCAACATCGCCGTGTTCACGCTGATCAGCGGAATTCTGCTGCGGCCGCTGCCGTATACGGAGCCGGACCGCGTGGTCAGCTTCAATCTGATCGGTCCCTTCCAGTACTACAGCATGAGCTACGCGAACATGCTGCGGCTGCGGGACTCCGCGGGCGTGAAGTTCGAGGCTGGCGCCTCGTTTTGGCAGACGAAGGCCAGTCTGACGGGACCCGGTGGGCGCGTGCAGGTGGCGCGCGTTCAGACCGACGCTGGGCTGCTGCGGACGCTGGGCGTGGCGCCTGCGATGGGCCGCTGGTTTACTGACGAGGAGTGCCAGCCGGGACGCGAGCACGTGGCGCTGATCGGCGACGATGTGTGGCGCAAGCTCTTTGCCGCCGATCCGGCGATCGTGGGCAAGACGGTGGCGATCAAGGGCGAGAGTTACACGATTGCGGGCGTGATGCCGGCGAGCTTTTCGTTCCCGTTTGGCGGGACGTTGCAGATATGGACGCCGGCGCCGCTGGACTCGGGTGCGCGCACCGAACTGGACGGCGAAAAATCGCTCGGCGGCGAGTTCTACGCGCGGCTGCCCAAGGGCATGAGCACGGCCCAGTTCACGGCGAGTCTGGAGCGCGCGCAGGCGGTGATCGCCAAGGATGCGAAGGAGGGCGACCTTCCCACGCGCTTCAAGGTGACGCCGTACCGGCAGACGCTGGACGAGAATGCGCGCAAGCCGTTGATGCTGCTCTATGCCGTGGTCTTCGGCATCTGGGCGCTGGCTTGCCTGAACGTGACCAGCCTGATGCTGGCGCGAGGGGTGACACGGCAGCGCGAGCAGGCGGTGCGCTCGGCGCTGGGCGCGAGCCGCTGGCGGCTGCTGCAGCAGTCGGTGGTGGAGAGCCTGCTGCTGAGCGCGCTGGGCGCGGCGGCGGGGCTATTGCTGGCGCAGTCGGCCATCAAGCTGCTGTGGCGGTCCATCGAGCGCAACCTGCCGCTGACGCGCACCGTGCATCTGGACTGGAAGGTGGCCGGCTTCCTGACCGCGCTGACGCTTTTGACCGCGCTGATGACCGGCATTGTGCCGGCGCTGCGCGCCAGCAGCCGCAACGTGCAACAGAGCCTGCACGGCGCGACCTCAACCGCATCGGCGCGGCAAAGCCGGATGCGCGAGGCGCTAGTGGTTGGCCAGTTCGCGCTGACGCTGGTCTTTCTGGTCGGTGCGGGGCTGTTTCTCCGCACCATCCACGCGCTGCGCCAGGTGCCGCTCGGATTCAGCCAGCAGAATGTGTTGACCGGCGGCGTGATTCTGAACTACGGATCGCACCGGACCGGCGATGTGGGCTCGTCCAAGGATCCGGACGTGGTGGCGACCGCGTATATGCCGCTGCTGGAGCGGCTCGGCGCCATGCCGGGCGTGCAGGTGGCCGCGCTGAGCTCGGTGCTGCCATTGCGCGCGGAGTTTGCCGTGAAGGTGGCGAGCAAGCTGGATCACAAGGAGTCCGCGGACGGCAAACCGATGATGGCGGACGCGCGCTTGGCCACCGCCGGATTGGTGGACGCGCTGGGGATTCCCATGGTGCGCGGGCGATTCTTCACCGCGAGCGACACCGCGAATGCGCCGATCGTGGTGGTGGTCAACGAGGCCTTTGTCAAGAAGTACCTGAACGGCGGCGACCCGGTAGGCCATGTCTTCGGGATGGGCAAGGGACCTTTCGGCGATGCGCATATTGTGGGCGTAATCGCCGACATGAAACAGGGCAACGTAAAAGATGCGACCACACCGGAGGTCTACTTCTGCCTGGCTCAAATCAAACCCGGCGGTCCGTTCTACGGTGTGGCCACGGCGTTTATTTCGGTGGCCATCCGCGCGGCGGTGCCGGCCGAGACGCTGCGGGCGCAGTTCGACAAGGCGCTGCACGAAGTCGCTCCCGATGCGACCACGACCGACGTGAAGACCATCCACCAGGCTGTCGAAGACTCCTTCGGTTCGCAGACACTGACGGCGCATCTGCTGGAGGGCTTTGCCGGCCTCGCGCTGCTCATCGCTTCCGTCGGCCTCTACGGCCTGCTCTCCTTTGCCGTCGCCCAGCGCACGCGCGAGATCGGATTGCGCATCGCGCTGGGCGCGCCGCAAGCCGGCATTCTGCGCCTCGTGCTCAACCGCGCGCTGATGCTGGTGGCCGCGGGACTGGCCATCGGCGGAGTGGGCGCGTGGTTCGCCGCGCGCCTTGCTTCCAGCTATCTCTACGGCGTGCGCGCGCACGACGCCGTGACCTTTTCCGCGGTGGCGCTCGTGCTGGCCGCCGCTTCCCTGCTCTCCGCGTGGCTGCCTGCGCGGCGCGCGGCGCAGGTTGACCCCATGCAGGCTTTGAGATCGGAGTGACCCTTGAAGATGATCGAACTGAAGAACATCGAACGCAGTTATAAAGCTGGCCCCAGCGAGACCTGGGTGCTCAGGCGCATCGCGCTCACCATCGACCCCGGCGAGTTCGTCACCGTTATGGGTCCATCGGGCGCGGGAAAATCCTCGCTGCTGAACATCCTGGCCCTGCTCGACGACGGCTGGGTGGGCGAGTACTGGCTGGGCGGAACCGCGGCCCACAAGCTCAACCGCAAGCAGAGGGCGGATCTGGCCCGCCAGAGCATCGGCATGGTCTTCCAGAGCTATCACCTGCTCGACGATCTCACCGTGGCCGAGAACATTGACCTGCCGCTCAGCTACAAAAACCTGCCCGCGAAGGAACGGCAGGCCATGGTGGCCGATATTCTCGACCGCTTCCAGATCGTCGCCAAGAAGGATCTCTATCCCTCGCAGCTCTCCGGCGGGCAGCAGCAGTTGGTCGGCATTGCCCGCGCCGTGGTGCACGCGCCCGCGCTGCTCCTGGCCGACGAGCCCACCGGCAACCTGCACTCCACGCAGGCGCGCGAGATCATGAACCTCTTCTGCGAACTCAACCGCCAGGGAACCACCATCGTCCAAGTCACCCATTCCGAGGAGAACGCCCGCTACGGCAAGCGCATCCTGGAACTGCGCGACGGCTGGCTGACACGCGACGAAACCCTGCACGACCGGACCACGGAGGTCAACGCCCAGTGACGCATACACGAAAGAAGCTGGTCCAATCCGCCAAGGCCGCCGCCGCCATTCTGCTGCTCCAGTCGAACCTTGCCCTGGCCGTCGAGCCGCCGCAGGGTGCGCCGCAGCCCGCCGCGGCGGTGGCTCGGCCCGCGCCGAAGGCGGTTCCGTTCAACGATCTGCTGCGTCCCTCGCGCAATCCATTCGACACCTATCGCGGCCGCGCGGTGGCTCCTCCGTCGCTGGACAACTCGCCGCGCCTCGACACGCTGGTGCGCGACGGCAAGCTCTATCTCTCGCTGCAGGACGCCATCGATCTCGCCCTCGAGAACAACCTCGACCTGGTCATCGCGCGCTACAACCTGCCCATCGCGCAGATGGACGTGCTGCGCACCTCGGCCGGCGGCAGCGTGCGCGGCGTCAACACCGGCGTGGTCTCCGGCACTCCTGGCGGGGCCAACGGCGCCTTCGGCGGCGGCAATGGCGCGGGCGC
>JBAVMZ010000496.1:0-8947 GCA_049690595.1 Occallatibacter sp.
CGAGTCGAACTGCAGCAGCCGCGGCTGCTCGCCGTGGATCACGGTCGCCGAGGCGTGGCTCTTGCCGCCGGTGGTGTGCAGCTCGATGGTGAGCACCGTGGCCGCGCCGCCCCGCGTGCTCTCCTGCTTCTCCTCATGCACGCGGATGCCGCGCTCGGCTGCCACAGTGGCCGCGTTGATGCGGTTCACGTTCTCGCTGCCGGCCAGCAGCCCGGCGATAGCCGCGTTGCGCACCAGCTCGGTTTTGGCCTCGGCCAGCGCGCCGGCATACACCAGGTGAATCCCCTCGATGCCGCCCTTGCCCGCCTGCGCCAGAAACGAGCCCAGCCGCCCAGCCAGGTCGATGTACGGCGCCAGCACCACGTACTCCTCGTGCGTCAGCGACGGCAGGTTCACCGCGTTCTGTACCACGCCGAGCTTCAGATACTCGCGCACCTGCCGGGCAATCTGGATGCCCACCGCCTCCTGCGCCTCGGCCGTCGACCCGGCGATGTGCGGCGTCAGAATCACGTTGTCCAGACCGAAGTACGGAGACTCCTTCGGCGGCTCCTGCGCGAAGACATCGAGCGCCGCCCCGGCCACCTTGCCGCTCTTCAATGCTTCCACCAGCGCCGCATCCTCGATCAGCTCGCCACGCGCACAGTTGACGATGCGGACGCCCTTCTTCATCGCGGCCAGTGTCTTGGCGTTCACAATGCCGGCGGTCTGCGGCGTCAGGCCCACGTGCAGCGTCAGATAGTCCGCCTTGGCAAAAAGCTCTTCCACTGAGACCAGAGCAATGCCGTTTTCCCGCGCCACGGCGGCCGAGACAAACGGATCGCTGGCGATTAGCTCCATGCCGAAGCCCCGTGCTCGCCGCGCTACTTCCAGCCCAATCCGGCCCAGGCCCAGGATGCCCAGCGTCTTGCCGCGCAGCTCGGCGCCCTGCAGGTTCTTCTTCTCCCACTTCGCCGCGTGCATCGTCGTATTGGCGGCGGGCAGCTTGCGCGCCAGCGCCAGCATCAACCCGATCGTCAGCTCGGCCACGGCCACGGCATTGGCGCCCGGCGTGTTCATCACCACGATGCCCCGCCGCGTTGCCGCCTCGGCGTCGATGTTATCCACGCCCACCCCGGCGCGCCCAATCACCCGCAGCTTCGGCGCGTGCTCCATCAGCGCACTGGTGGCCTGCACCGCCGAGCGCACCACCAGTGCATCGGCGTCGGCCAGCGCTGCCTCCAGGCCATTGGGCAACTGGTCGTGCGTCAGAACCTCCCACCCCGGTTCGGCCGCAAAGACGGCCAGCGTCGCCGGAGAAACCTTCTCCGCCAGTACGATCTTCATAGTTCGCCCCTTCTCCGCCGTGGCGGTTGCGCTCTCGTATTCGTCGAAGCGGATGCCGTGCTTCTCGCACAGCAGCTCGAACATCCGCACCACGGCCCCATGCGGCTTGCCCTCGCCCTTCTCGTACTTGGTCAGCGAGTTCGGATGCACGCCCAGCCGCTCGGCCATCTCGTATTGAAAGAGGTCCAGCTGCTTGCGCGCGATCAGCAGCTTTTCCCCGAAAGTGAGTTCTGGCATCTGTACCTTCTTGCGGTTAATGGGCTTCCTGGCTGGAAGCGGAGTTGGCGGAGCTAGCGGAGTTAGCGGAGTTAGCATGGCAGCCGGGCGTTGCTGCTAATTCCTCTAACCTCACTCACTACGCCGAGAGACCGTGGAAAAGGTTCGCTTCATGGAAAGACATTCCTCGGTGGCCAAAGCCCGCATTCTTAGTTGAGCATTCACGGCACGACTGAAGTCGTGCCCTTTCACAACTTGACTTTGACCACGGACTGCGAGTTCCTGCCAGGGTCCGCCGGCCCAGCTAACACCGCCAACCTCGCTAACCTCGCCATCTCCGCTAACCCCGCTAACTCCGCTGCTACTTTGCCGCCTCCGCAAACACCTTCTGCGCCTCGGCAACAGCTGCTCCATACACCACCGGCAACCCCAGCACGTCCTTGGCAATGTGCTCGGCCGCGCCCAGGAAGGCCACGGTGTCGAGATAGTCGAAGTAGCCCAGGTGCGCCACGCGGAAGATCTTGCCCTGCATGGTGCCCTGGCCGTTGGCCGTGACCAGTTTGAAGCGCGACTTCAGCGCCTTCACCACATCGCCCGAATCCATCCCCTCCGGCACCAGCACCGCCGTGGCTGCGGCCGAGGGCGCCGTCGGGGCAAAGAGCGTAAAGCCCAGCGCCACCAGCCCTGCGCGCGTCGCCTTCGCGTTCACCTGCGCGTTGTCGATCAAGGCGATGCGGCCCTTTTCCAGATCGCCGTCGGCCTGGCCGGCAATGTAATCGAGCGCCGCGCCCAGCCCGGCAATCAGCGCCACCGCCGGCGTGTACGCCGTCTCCCCCTTCGCCTGGTTCTTGCGCTCCTTGCGCAGGTCGAAGTAGTAGCGCGGATTCTTCGCCGTCTCCATCGCCTTCCACGCCTTCTCGCTGACGCTCAGGTAGGCCAGGCCCGGCGGAATCATCACCGCCTTCTGCGATCCGCCGATCACAATGTCCACGCCCCAGCCGTCCACGTCGATCGTCTGCGTGCCCAGCCCGGTGATGCCGTCGACAACCAGCAACGTCGGCGCCTCCTTGACCAGCTTCGCCACCCCTTCCACATCGTGGCTGACAGCGGTCGAGGTCTCCGAGGCCTGCATGTAAACCGCCTTGTGCTCCGGCTTCAGTGCCGCCTTCACCTCGGCCAGGTCGAAGGTCTCGCCGTAAGGCTTCTGGACCACGTCCACTTGGCAGCCGAAGGCCTTCGTCAGGTCCACCCAGCGCTCGCCGAACTTGCCCGCCGTCAGCACCAGCACCCGGTCGCCGGGCGAGGTCAGATTCGAGACCGAGGCCTCCATCGCGCCGGTGCCCGAGCACGAGAGCAGCAGCACGTCGTTCTGCGTCCCCACAAAAACCTTCAACTGGGCCAGCACCTTCTGGAAGAGGGCGCGGAACTCGGGGGTGCGGTGATGAATGTCGGCGGCGGCCATGGCGAACTGGGCGGCCGGCAGAAGCGGCGTCGGTCCGGGCGTAAAAAGGCGCGTCTTGCGGATCATGGTTGTCCTCGTTTCCGTCGAGATTCTGGGTGAGCCTTCGCTCCTCGCCCAAAGTGCAATCACAGAATACATAAAAATGTGATTATTGTGAATTAAAATCCCGGGAATCACCTGTGCCTTCGTCAAACCTGGCCACGCTTCGCCTCCTGATCGCTCATCCCCGGTTGAATATGACCTTGAAGGTATATCACTCCAAGGGTATAATCCCCGCATGGCTTGGCAAGTCGAAGTCAGCGACGAGTTCGTCGCTTGGTACCGCTCTCTGGATGAACTGGAAGGAATCAGTGTCGACACGGCGGTTGACATGCTGGTCGAATACGGCCCCACCCTCGGCCGGCCTCATGCGGACACCCTCAAGGGATCCGTCTACCCAAACCTGAAGGAGCTGCGAATTCAGCATCTGGGGCGCCCAATCCGAATTCTCTTTGCCTTCGACCCACGCCAGAATGCCTACCTGATCCTTGGAGGCGACAAATCCGGGAACAAGAGCTGGTATCGCGACGCGATTCGTCGCGCAGAGGCAATCTACTCCCAACACCTCAAAGAGATTGGAGAGTGAATCCAATGGCCACACTGTGGAAAGATATCCGTAGAACCCACCCCCCCGAGGTGGAGGAGATGATCCGTCAGCGCGTCCGCGAAGCCGCCGGCGTCATGACCCTCTACCAGCTTCGCGAGGCGCGCAACCTCACCCAGGTCAGCCTCGCCAAGCTCCTCAACGTCAACCAGGGCGCCGTCTCCCGCATGGAAAAGCGTACCGACATGTACCTCTCCACCCTGCGCAACTTCATCCGCGCCATGGGTGGCCAGCTCCAGGTCAAGGCCGTCTTTCCCGAGGGCGAGGTGGAAATCGACCAATTCGCCACCCTGCCCGAGCCCGAGCAAAACCCGCTCGAAACGACGCAACCGTAGCCGTTTGCAAACCGTCCCGGCTATAGCAGAAGAAAGAGGAATCGCATGATCGATCCAGGCGCTCTCGCCGCAGCCATCACCAAACTCACCGTCGCCGCCATGAAGGCCCACGATGCCGAACGCACCGGTACCCTCCGCCTCATCAAAACGGCCCTCATGAACAAGGCCGTCGAAAAGAACGCCGCGCTCACCCCGGCCGAGGAGCAGCAGACCCTCGCCACCATGATCAAGCAGCGCCGCGACTCCATCGACGCCTTCACCAAAGGCAATCGCCCCGAACTGGCCGCCAAGGAAGCAGCCGAGATCGTGGTCATCGAGGAGTTTCTGCCCAAGGCTCTCGACGAGGCCGGCCTCGCTGCCTTGGTTGCCGAGGCCGTGGCGGAAGTCGCCGCCTCGCTCGGCCATCCTCCCGTGCCCAAGGAGATGGGCGCGGTGATGAAGGCCGTCCAGGCGCGCATCCAGGCCTCTGGCGCCCGCGCAGAGGGCCGCGTGGTCAGCGAACTGGTGAAGAAGGCGCTGGCGGGGTAGGACGGCCTCGGCGGTCAGGCGACGGTTAGCCTCCGTTCCTGCGCCGCCGCGCCCGCAACACCCCGCGGAGAAAGATCCCAAAAGGAATCCAGACGACAAGGCCCATGAGCGCAATCGCCGCAACGCTGTCCGGCGCCTGCCGCGCGCCGGCGAGGACCGGCTGCAGAATCAGGAAGGCGATCAGGCCCACGAACAACAGGCTGGCCAGAAACAGCAGTCCCAGGCCGGCAAGGTAACCCGGAGCCCGGCGTCGCCACAGCAGAATGCCGCCCAGCAGAAACGCTGGCGCCACCAGGAAATCCGCGGCGTCGACCGCGGCTCCCGCGACCGGCAGCGGCGTTCGGTGCAGCGCCGGCTGCAACAATTCGTAGAGAGACCGCGCCCAGACCAGCAGGCCGAGAACGGCCAGCACGGCTCCGCATGTCCTCTCCCGCACCCTGCCGGCGAGCTGTTGCCGAACGGCCTCCGCGCCGGTCCGCGCCATCAGCGAGACCACCGTATAAAGGCTCAGCGCGACCAGCGCCAAGACCGGGGCGACGGCCGGCGAGCCGATGAGCGCGAACCCGGCTGCCAGGTAGTTGTAGAGCGCATAGAGCAGCGCTCCTGGCCACAGCAGCACCCCCGCGAGCGCGCCGCGCCGGGCCAGCCAGACAGCCGTCAGCAGCGCCGGAACCCCCAACCCAAGATTGACCGCATCGTTGGCCTGAAAGGCTCGAACCAGTTCGGGGGTGGGATAGATCAGAGCGGGCCGCAGCAGCGCGGTCACTGAGAAGCCCGCCATCAAGCCGGCGATCGCGACGGAGGCAACCGCCTCCCCCCTCAGCCCCTCCGGAGGAGGCTGCGTCGCGACGGCCTGGGATTCCTTGGTCATGAGCGGTCCGAGCCCGGAAACGGTTTGCGCCATTATCGCTCCAAGCCCCGGAAAGACCAAGCCGTCTTGCCGCCGCCGTCCGCCGCGTGAGAGGGTAGAAGGCGGGAGCCTTTGCTTCCAGGAGCGCCGATGAAGCTTCCCCGCATCGTCCTCACGCTCGTTCTGCCGTGCGTATTCCTCTTTGCCGTCCCGCGCCTGCTGGCACAGGGTCCGCCCTTCCAGACCGACGACCCGGTTCCGGTCGATCTGCATCACTACGAGTTCTACGTCTTCGGCATGAGCGACGGCACGCCGGTGGCCACGGCGCCGACGGGGCCGGCCTTCGAGTTCAACTGGGGCGCGCTGCCGGGGCTGCAACTGCACGCCATCCTCCCCTGGGGCGCGTGGGAGCCCTCGGACCGGCAGCTCTACGCCCCCTCCGGCCAGGGCCCAAGCGCCTTTGGCCTCGCCGACATGGAGCTGGGCGCGAAGTGGGGCTTTATCAAGCAGACCCCCCACCGCCCGCAGATCGGCGCCTTTACCATGCTCGAGCTGCCCACCGGCGACTCGGACAAGGGCCTGGGCGTGGGCAAGCTCTGGTACAAGCTGCCGCTGTGGATCGAGAAGGACTGGGGCAAGTGGACCACCGACGGCGGCGCCGGCTACACCCTGGTCCACCAGACCGGCCTGCGCAGCTTCCCCTACGGCGGCTTCCTGCTCAAAAAAGAGCTGAGCGAGCGGCTGGAGCTGGCCGGCGAGCTCTTCGCCCACGGCCGCGAGGGCATCGGCGCGCCGCAGACCCAGTCGTCGGCGATGATCGACCTCGGCGGCTACTACCACTTCAAGAACCCCGACCACCAGCTCCTCTTCGCTTACGGCCACTCGGTGGCCGGCCAGACCGAGAACTACGCCTACCTGGGCCTCTACTGGACCTGGGGCAAGGATGCGAAGGGCGGAGAGAAGAAGGTCGCACGCGGCCTCTCGTTCCCGCCTGCCGGCCGGATGCCGGCCATGTAACCTGGACCAACTGCGGCCTGCTGCCTCAGAAAACCTCTGCGTGAGCGCCTTCGGGCAGGGGCACGTGCTTCAGAAGCCCCAGCTCGCCGGCCAGCCGTTCGAGCCGCGCGCGCGTGGCTGCGGTGGGCGGCACCAGTGGCAGGCGCAGGTGGTCTTGGCAGCGGCCCATCAAGTGCAGCACGGTCTTCACCGGCGCCGGGTTCGACTCCCAGAAGTTGGCCTCGAAGAGGCGGCCGTAGCGGCGCTCGATCATCCGCGCTTCTTCCCACTGGTTGTCGAGGGCGGCGCGGATCATGCGTGTCATCTCGCCGGGGATCTCGTTGGAGGCGACGCTGATGAGCCCATGCGCGCCCACGCCGATGGCGGCCAGCGCCAGGTTGTCGTCGCCGGAGAAGATCTTGAAGCCGCGGGGCAGGGTGTGGACGAGCTCGGCAATCTGCGGCAGGCGCCCGCTCGCCTCCTTGATGGCCTGGATATTCTCCGCTTCCTCGGCCAGGCGGAGCACGGTGGCCGGCTCCAGGTTGGCGGCGGTCCGGCCGGGGACGTTGTAGAGCACCACCGGGAGCGGATCGACCACGCGCGCCAGAGCCAGGAAGTGCTGGAACTGGCCCTCCTGCGAGGGCTTGTTGTAGTACGGATTGGCTGAGAGCACGCCGTCGACGCCGCGAATCTGCTTGAGAAGCGCGGCCTGGCGCACCAGCGCGCGGGTCGAGTTGTGCGTGCAGCCGGCGATCACCGGCACGCGTCCGGCGGCCACCTCGGCGACGATCGTCACCGCCATCAGCCACTCGCTCTCGTCCAGCGTGGCCGCTTCGCCCGTGGAACCGCAGGCCACCAGGAAGTCGATACCCGACTCGATCTGCCAGTTCACCAGCGCGCGCAGCGCCGCTTCGTCAATGGATCCATCCGCCCGGAAGGGCGTCACAATGGCCGTACCGCAACCTGTAATTTGCATGACAGAAAGAGTCTATACCCAATGCGGGGCGGGCGAGCGCCTCGTTTCGACCGCCTCATTGCCCGGCCGCGCGCAGTTGCTCCACCTCGGTCTGAAGGGCGTCGAGGCGGCGAATCAGCTCGTCGTGGCGCTGGTCGGCCACCGAGGGATCGAAGGCTTCCACGTAAAAGGTGCCGTTCGGCTCCAGTTCGCAGCGGTGCACCTGGTGAAAGCCCTCGAAGCCCTGGCGGTGAATGACCGCGAGCAGTTCCTCGCGGGTCAGCGACTCGCGTTCGAGGACGCGCTTGTCCACCTGGCCGTTGTGGACCAGCAGCGCGGCGCGGCCCTCAAGGGCGCGGGTGAGCCGCCGCGAGCGGAAGAGCAGGCGGACCACCAGCCAGTTGATGGCGAGCAGCGAGAAGGCGCCCACGATGCCGCCGGTCACCGAGTTGTCTTCGCCGATGATGGCGTTCTGCACCGTGTTCGAAAGCGACAGCAGCACCACCAGGTCGAAGGGATTCAGTTGCGCCAGCTCGCGCTTGCCGAAGAGCCGCAGCAGCAGAACCAGCGCGAGATAGACGAGGACGGGGCGTAGAAGCTTCTCCGCCAGCGGCAGCGGCAGCCCGAACATGTGGTCGAGGATTGTGTGCAGCATGGAATCGAGCATACGGCCTCCGGCCCGAAACCGGAAGCCCTCTACCCGCCGCTTCTCGGCTTGAACCGCAACACCACTGCGCCCGTGTGCGTCTGCGGGTCCAGAATCATCTGGAAGTCGAAGTGGTACGGCAGCAGCGCCGTGGCCAGAGAAGGATTCTCCTTCTGCGCCTGCGGGACGAACTCGCTTATGTAGACCGTATCCAGTGGATCGTCCGGCGCCAGTTGCCATGCCCGGAGCAGCGCGCGCCGAACCTCGTCGCTCAAGCCCTCGATCTTCACCGTGCTCAACCGGTACTGGTCGCCGGCCACCGCGTGCACGTTGTAGCTCACCGTTCCGCCGGCATGGTCGAAGACCGGCTCCCAGTCGATCTTCGCCTCCGGGTAGCCCTTCTGCTTGTACCGCCGCGCCACCAGCATCTGTCCTTTGAACAGGTTTGCCCGCGTCGCCAGCGCCCCCGGCTCCGGATGCGCCGCCTTGTCGAACTCCGCCTGGGTCACCAGCAGGTCCGGCGCCAGGCGCACGGCTCCGATCCGGTACTGCTCCCCGCGCTCCACCTTCAGCGCGAAGCCGATGCGCACCGCATCCGCCGCCACCTGCACGGCGCCCGCCCGCTCCGCGTGGACCGCCACCTCCGCGTAGCCTTTGTCGCGGTAGTAGTTGCCCACCTCGGTCTCCAACTGGTTGGGGCTGCCCTCGCTGTCGAACTGCGCGTCATTCAGCCTGGCCAGGATCTTCCGCACCGTCTCCCGGTCCTCGTTCGCCACGCCGGCGATTTCCACCGCGCCCACCAGCACCGGCGGGCTCGTCACCGCATAGCTGACCGCCACATTCTTGTGCAGCTTCCGGTCGGCCACCGGCGTAGCCACCACCGTGGCCTTGATGCCCTCGGCCGCCAGAATCTCCTCCAGCGCCTGCCGCACCTCGTCGTTCAGCCCACCCTCGCCCGGCACCTTGCCGTGGTAGAGCGGCAGCCGCTCGTGC
>JBAVMZ010000497.1:0-6089 GCA_049690595.1 Occallatibacter sp.
GAGTGAACGCGCGCCTCGGGGAATTCCGGCAGCTCGCGGCGCACCTGGGCGAGCAGCGCCTCGCGCGAGAAGACCTGGCGGTAAAGCGCGGCGGAGACCTGGTCGTGCGCGTAGAGTTCGCGATAGGGCGCGTAGTCGAAGCCGTGCGCCAGTTCGTCGATCCCGGCCATGGTGAGGCCGCCCTGGGCCAGGCAGAAGCGGATTGCGTCCATGGGGAACTCGCCGGTGTGCTTGCGGCCGGTGAAGCGCTCCTGCTCGGCGGCGGCCACGATCTCGCCGTCGACGATCAATGCGGCGGCCGCGTCCATGCCCTGGGCAATGCGTAGTTCGCGCTCTTCGAGACCGGGCCATTGAGCCCGCTTGAACGGCATGGCGTTTTCCAGGCCGCTGATTCCGATGACCTTCATCGGCGCCCCCTCAAATGCGAGTGCCCGGGCGCGCTGCCGCCTGGACTTCGCCCGCTTGCACGCCTGCCGCCGCCACCGGGGAGATGGATTCAATAGACTGATTTATCAAGAAGATGCCAATTGTCCCCCCGGACGAGGCAGCGCGCTAGCCCCCAGTGTGAGGGGCGCGGCTGGCAGGGACAATGGCGCTTTCGCGGCAAGGGGACGCGGCTTTGGTAACGGTGTCCGGTAATCGTTACGGAGGTGATGAACCCGCGGATTACCTCGCCGAGGCGCGCTTCACGCCGCGATCAGGAAGTGGCCGTCGCGCATGATCTGCTCCACGCCGGCGGGCGATTCGAGCCAGATGTTGAAGCGCAGGCCCACCACGTCGATGTGCGTGGACGAGCGCCAGGGCGCGCCGGTGTGCTCGCCGTAGGGGTTGCCGAAGGCGATGTGGATGCCGGGGAACTTCTCGTCCTGCAGGATGTTGCCGATGACGCGCTCGACGCCGAGGTTGGTGCCGATGGCGAACTCGCCTACGCGGTCGGAGTTCTCGTCGGTGTGGGTGTAGGCCCAGAAGTCGGCATCGAGCTGTTTGTTCTCGCTGGCGCAGCTTGCGATGCGGTTCCCGGCAATCTCGATGGTCAGCGGCGCCGAGGCCAGCAAGCCGTAGCGGGCGCAGAGCCAGTCGCCCACCACGCCGTCCACCACAAAGGTGCCGTTCACCTCGCCGGGCGCGGTGAAGCACTCGCCGCCGGGCAGGTTGCCCCACTTCTCCGGCGAGATGATGCCGGAGGTTTTGAGCCACTTGTAGCCGGGATTGAGGTCGGCGACGATGTCGGTGCCGCGGGCGGTGGTGGCGCGGATGCGGGTGGCCTGGCGGACGCGGTCGAGCACCTTTTGCGAGAGCCGGTCCACCAGGTCGTAGTCGGCGCGCATCCCCTGGCACATGATCTCCGGCGTGATGTTGACCATGTGCGCGTGGCGCATGTGGCGGCGATTGACCACGTCGGTCATCTGCATGCGCGAGTGCAACTCGTTCTGCTGCACCTGGACGGCGAAGATCGAGACCGCCGAGGTTTCCATGTCCGCGAGCACCTGCGCCGGCATGTCGATGAGCGGACGCGGGGCGAGGTCCTCGAGAAGGAAGGCGTTCCACGGGCAGCCGAGCTCTTCGAGCTGCCGGGCCAGCGCCGCGCCGATCGTCTCGGTGGCGCGGTCGGTGATCAGCGTGACCTTTTCCGCCGGGTCGATGCGCAGGCAGGTGGTGACGGCCGACCGCGCGCCGGGGACGAACTCGGCGGGGTAGTCGAGAGAAAGCAGGCGGCGAGAGGCTTCGTTCATGCGGCGGTGTCAGGCTCCGTCAGGCTTCAAAAAGCGCGCGAGGCGCATCCTTTGAGGGTATAGGATTGCCAGCGGGAATGAAAGGGCGCGGGGCGCGATGCCTCGCGATCGTTCAGAGCCCGGCCGCGGTTTCCTCGGCCATGTAGTCGACCACGGCCCTGAGATCGCCTTTGGTCTCCTCGAAGACCTGGAGCTGGCGATCGGCGCCGGTGCCGGTTTTGAGGATGGTGCGGATGCCGTCGATCTGCTCGCGCGAGCCGAGTTCGTCGACGACCGGATCGATCATCGCCAGCAACTCCTCGATCAGGTCGCGCAGCGGAACCTCGGTCTGTTTGCCGAAGTCGATCAGCTTGCCTTCGAGCCCGTAGCGCACGGCGCGGAACTTGTTCTCCATCAGCAGCGGCCGCGCGTACTGGCGGAAATCCTGGTTGGCCTCGTGCAGCTTGAAGAGATAGGCGGCCACGGCCTGGATCAGCGCGGCGATGGCCACCGTCTCAGAGGCGCGCAGCGGGATGTCGCAGGCGCGCACCTCGATGGTCGAGAAGAACGGATGTGGCCGGATATCCCACCAGATCTTCTTGCCGTTGTCGATGCAGTTTGTGCGCACCAGCAGAGTTACATAGTTCTCGAACTCGGAGTAACTCGAGAAGGCGTCGGGAATGCCGGTGCGGGGGAAGTTCTCGAAGACCTTGGCGCGGTAACCCTTGTAGCCGGTGTTGAGGCCCAGCCAGAAGGGCGAGTTGGTGGCCAGCGCCATGATGTGCGGTAGAAAGTAGCGCATCGAGTTCATGATGCGGATGGCCGCCTCGCGGTCTTCGATGCCGACGTGGACGTGCAGGCCGAAGATGAGGTTGGCGCGGGCGACGAGTTGCAGGTCTTTGACCACCTGGTGATAGCGCGGGTCTGGGTAGATTTCCTGGGTGCGCCAGTCGGCGAAGGGATGGGTTGCGCCGGCCACCAGTTGCAGTTTGTGCTCGCGGGCCAGCTTGATCATCTCGCGGCGCAGCTCGTAGATATCTTCCTGCGCCTCCTGGATGTTGCGGCAGACGCGCGTGCCGACCTCGACGACCGAGGTGTGCATCTCGGCCTTGACCCGCTCCTGCAGGCGCAGCTTGCCCACGGCGAGCATCTCGGTCTGGATGTGCGAGCGCAGATCGCGCGAGACGGGATCGACGGTCTGGTATTCCTCTTCGATGCCGAGGGAGAAGCTGGGGCGCATGGGGACTCTCCTTGAGGACGGCTTTCCGGTCATTGTACGGGAAGAGCCGGACTCAAGGCGCAAATCTATTGGTTCGAAGGTGCCGCGGGGAGCTGCCGCGCCAGAGAGCGCAAGGCCAATGCGAAGGCGGCCGACATGAGGTAGAGGAAGAGGCCGAGGGCGGCAAAGATCAACGGCAGGCTCCAGAGTTGCCAGAGCCTATCGATGCGCGCCTCTTCCGGGTTGGCGGGATCGTAAAGGACGGTCACCCGGTCTCCCAGATGGAACGCGGGCGGGTTCGAGGATGTGCGCGAGAGGACGGAGACGGTCTTCCCATCCTTGGTCGAGAAGGTGAAGACCGGGGCATAGGTGACATTCCTGTCTGCATCCCGATTGCCGGCTTTCGAGACTGGCTCCAGGGCGGTCACGGTTCCTTGCGCGAACTCGCTGCGTTCAACGAAACGGGAGATGCGCCACGCCTGGAATCCTGCCACTGCCAGCATAGCCGTCCCGACAAGGAGCATGACAATTGCTGCGAGGAAGAGACTCCGCGGGCTGGAGGTCTGAAGCTTCACGTCGGAAGTGTAGCAGAGGCCGGAAAGTAGGCGCGAAGGCGAGCAGGAGAGACGGCCCGCTTCCGCGCAGGTCGATTGCAGTCTAAGCGGAGGCCACAGGCTTTTGGGCAGCGTCCTTCTTCTTCGCCGGGGCCTTGGCCTTTTTCGCCGCCGTCTTCTTCGCGGGCTTTGCCTTCTCCGCGTCCGCGTTCAGGAAGGCCTGCCAGCGCAGATCGGGGACCTGCGGGTAGCGCTTCGCCTTGGCGATGGCCAGGTCGGCGACTTCGCGGACGATCCACTCGAAGTTGGCCGGGCCGACGGAGTCGAGGGCGGCGTCGGGCGCGGGGTTCATGAAGTCGATGGCGTAGGGGATGCCGTTCTCGACGGCGAACTCGACTGTGTTCAGGTCGTAGCCGAGGGCGCGGCAGAGCGTGAGCGCGTCGCGCTCGATGCGCTTCAGCAGCGGCTTCGGGTAGGCCGGCGGGTTCTGGATGTAGCGCTCGGCGTGCGGGCGGCGGGGGTCGTAGGGCATGATGCGCACCTTCTTCTGCCCCACGACGTAGCAGCGGAAGTACTCGGTGAACTCGACCGCCTTCTGGTAGGTCATGCACAGGTCGCGCGATTGGTCGTAGGCGCGGAAGAACTCCTCGCGGTTGTGGATGTGGTGCACGTCGCGCCAGCCGCCGCCGTCGACCGGCTTCATGAACCCGTGCTCGCCCACGTAGCTGAAGACCGCGTCCCAGTTCAGCGGATACTCGAGGTTGCGCATCGAACGGTCGGTGGTGCCCTCGGGGTGCTGCTTGTGCGGCAGGATGACGGTGGGGGGCACGGCCACGCCCAGCTTTCCGGCGAGCGTGTAATTGAAGAACTTGTCGTCGGCGCTCCACCAGAAGGGGTTGTTGACGACGATGGTGCCGTTGAGGGCGGCGTGCTTGAGGAAGGCGCGGTAGAAGGGGATGTCGTGGGAGATGCGATCGACGATCACCGCGTAGTCGCAGGGCTTGTCGAGAGCGACGGCGCCGGTGGTCACGAACTCGGCCTGGATGCCGTCGAGGGCACGGGCGTTGATGTGCTCCACGAGCGCGCCGGGAAAGCTGTTTTCCATGCCGAACAGAACGCCGATCTTCTTCATGCCGAATCTCCTTGAGGGCAGGGGCGCATGGGGACTCGGGAAGCGGCGCACCTCTGCACACGTACAGAGTAATCGAGAGAGTTGTCCAATCGTCTCACCGGGGAAGTGGCAAAGGAGTTTCCCCCGGCGAGCGGAGCGGTCTGCGGATCAGGCCTGGCTGTGGCGATCCGCGGCCAGGCGAATCCTGTGCCGCGGGCTGAGCCCTTCGAGCGCCATGGTGAGCATCACCGCCGACATGCCGAGAAACGGGACCCCCAGAGGCTTGCCGGTCTGCGAGTCGTAGTGCTCGCTCACGCCCACCTTCAGTGCGTTGTCGATGAGTTTGCCGGCGATTTGGCCGGCGAGTTCGCGGTGACCGTAGCTGGCCAGCCCGGTCGTGACCTGGTAGACGGTCGATGGCCACACGTCGCCGCGCCAGAAGCCGTTGCTCTTGTACTCGGGCGCGGTGGAGATTACCGACGGCAGCGGCACGGGCGTCAGCCAGCGCTCCCCCCCCAGCGCATGGGCCATGCGCGCGGCCATTTTTGCGGTGGGGGCAGGCCCTTGCAGCGGAACCATGCCGCCGATGGTGGCGGGCTCGATCTTTTCGAGCGAACCGCGGCGGACGGCGAGGAAGCAGCCCTGCTCCTCGTCCCACATGTGCCGGCGCATGGCGGCAATGCCCTTGGCGAGGATCGGTTTGCGGCGGGCGGCCAGGGCATGGTCGCCGGCGGCCTGGGCCAGGCGGATCAGGCTCTGCTCGCTCAGCAGCAGGTAGGCGGTGTTGCACGGGATGGCGATGTCGCCGTACCAGGGGCCGTTGTCGGGACCGGCGGGGCGGCCGGGGTGGGGGGTCAGCTTCAGCGTGTCCAGATCGACCTCGTTGTCGTAGGTCTCGTAGCGCGCGTCCTGCACGACGCCGTCGTAGCTGCCCACGGTGGCCAGGCCCACGCCCTCCACGTCGCGCTCTCGCCAGTACCAGTCGTGGAAGGCCTCCAGGCCCGCGAGCGACCGCCGCACCAGGTCCAGGTCGCGGTTGCGCAGGTAGACTTGCTCGACGCCCCAGGCCAGCAGCGGCGCCTGCGAGTAGACGGGGAACTTGAGCCAGTTCTTGCCGGTGAAGCCCGGCGGGCCCGAGTCGGGCGGCATGAAGTTGGCCACCATGCCGTGGGCGTAGCCGGGCTTGTTGCGGTTCCAGCGCTCCTGGAAGTCCCAGTAGTTCTGGTAGACGCCGCGGATGAACTCGGCGCGGCCGGGCAGGATGGCGGTGAGGCTGGTCAGGAAGGTCGTGTCCCAGATCCACTGGCCCACGTAGACGCCGCCGGGAACCAGCCAGGGGAAGCGCAGGGGCGGCTCGGCCGGCTGAATGCGGCCCAGGATGCAGCGCTCGAAGACGGTGACGGCAAAGTCGAAGAGGCGCGGATCGTCGGCGACAAGCAGCGGCTTGAGAAGTTCGGCCACCTCGGCGTGGGACGGCGCGGCGGCGGGGCGGG
>JBAVMZ010000498.1:0-6683 GCA_049690595.1 Occallatibacter sp.
CGATGAGCCCTTCGGCGCATCCGCCAAACCCATCGCCGAGCCGATTCCAAGCCGTTCCACGGCCCTCCACCCTTGAAACACCACACCGATCACCACAAAATCAACTCGTGTGAGAAATTGCGGCTAAAGCCCAGTTCATTCTGCTGGACGTAGCGTACGGGCTGAAGCCCGTACCCTTCAGGACCTCGGCTGATTCAGAGGTTCCTTCGAAGTCAATTGAGGAACAGCCGCGGATCCGTCGACTCCGTTTGGCGCAAAGTACGCGCCAAACTGCCTCAGGATGACAGCTTTCTTTTTGGGCCTTTTCTGACTCAGGAGGTTAGCCGGTGACGGTGAGTTCCTCTTCGAGCTGTTGCTTCTGGTAGAGCCCGGCGTAGTAACCGTTCATGGCCAGCAACTCCTCGTGGCCGCCGAGCTCGACGATGCGGCCCTGGTTGAGCACGGCGATGCGGTCGGCGTTGCGCACGGTCGAGACGCGGTGCGAGATGAGTATTGTGGTGGATGCGGCGGTGTAGCTGCGCAGGCCGGTGAGGATGCGCTCTTCGGTATAGGTGTCCACGCTGGCCAGCGCATCGTCGAGGATGAGGATAGCGGGGCGGCGCAGCAGGGCGCGGGCGATGGCCGAGCGCTGTTTCTGGCCGCCGGAGAGCGTCAGTCCGCGCTCGCCGACCATGGTGTCGAAGCGCTGGGGAAACTCCTCGAACTCCTGGCGGATGTGGGCGGCCTCGGCGGCGCGCAGCATCTCGTCCTCGCTGGCTTCGGGCGCGCCGAAGAGCAGGTTGTCGCGCACGGTGGCCGAGAAGAGGAAGGTCTCCTGCGGCACCATGCCGATGTTCGAGCGCAGCACGGCCAGCGGATACTCGCGAATGGGCCGGCCATCGACGAGCAGCGTGCCCTCCGGCGCCTCGTAGAGGCGGCCGATGAGGTTGACCAGCGTGGTCTTGCCGGAGCCGGTGGGCCCGACGATGGCCAGGCTCGATCCGGCGGGGATGTCGAGCGTGATGTCCTGCAGCACTGGCGTGCCATTGTAGGCGAAGCTGAGGTTGCGGAACGCGATGGAACCCGCGAGCACCTTGTCCACCGGCATCGTCTTGTCGGCTTCGCGGTCGTCGATGGCGGGCTCGGTGCGCAGCAGTTCGTCGATGCGCACCACCGAGGCGGTGCCGCGCTGGAAGATGTTGACGACCCAGCCGATGGCGATGATGGGCCAGGTGAGCAGCACCATGAAGGTGTTGAACTCGACGAACTGGCCGACTGTGATGCGGTGCTGGGTGACCAGGTGGCCGCCGGCCAGCAGCGTGATGATCATGGAGATGCCGAGGATGAACTCGAGCGTGGGCCAGAGCATGCCCATCAATTGAACCAGCTTGAGGGAACGCGCGATGTATTGGCGGTTGAGCCGCTCGAAGAGCGAGACCTCGGACTCCTCGCGGGCGAAGGCGCGGACCAGCCGTGCCCCGGAGTAGTTCTCCTGGGCCTGCGAGGAGATCTCGCTGAAACTGGCCTGGATGCGCTCGAAGCGGTCGTGGATGCGCGAGCCGAAGTACTGGATGAGCAGGCTGGCCAGCGGCATCGGCGCCCATGCGACGAGCGTGAGCCATGGGCTGATGCGCAGCAGGAAGATGAGCGAGCCGACGGTGAAGAAGATGGTGTTGGCCGAGTACATCAGCGCCGGGCCCAGCAACATGCGCACGGCATTGAGGTCGTTGACCATGCGCGCCATGATGTCGCCGGTGCGGTAGGTCTGATAGAAGCCGCTGTCCTGGCTTTCGAGCTTGCGGAAGAGGTCGTTGCGCAGGTCGAACTCGATCTCGCGCGAGATGCCGATGAGGATCCAGCGCTGGGCGTAGAGGAAGACGCCCTTGACCAGCGCGATGAGGACCAGCAGTCCGGCGAAGAAGAGGATACGTTCGCGGGTGGCTCCGGTTTTCAGCTCGTCGATGGCCCGTTCCAGCACGCGGGGAAACTGCACCCAGATGGCGTTGGTGCAGACGCAGGAGAGGGTGCCCCAGACATATCCCCAGCGGTAGCGGCGCATGTACTTGTAAAGCGGGGCGAGTTCGCGAAGCATAGGCCTATTGTACGGGGTGGGGAAGTGGGTTATGTGGGCGTGCGCAGCAGCAGGTAGCCGCCGGCCAGGGCGAAGAGCAAATCCGAGGACCAGGCGGCCAACGCGGCGGGCAGGTAGTTGACGTTGCCCATGGCGCCGAAGAGGCCGTCGACCACCCAGTAGGCGAGCGCGACGCCGATGGCAACCGCGACCCCGGTAAGCGAGCCGCGGCGGCCCATCGAGAGTGCGAAGGGAATGGCCAGCACGGCCATGACGATGGCCACCAGCGGATAGGCCAGCTTGTGCCAGAGGGCGACGCGCAGGCGCATGGTGTCAAAGCCGCTCTGGCGCAGGTCGCCGATGTAGCGGTCGAGTTGGGAGAAGTTCATCTCCTGCGCCTGTTTGTTTTCCTTCTTGAAGTAGCCGGGGTCTTCGTGAATCTCGCTGAAGGCGGTCAGACGGAACTCGGAGGCGGAGGTAACGTTGGCGCCCTGCATCTCGCGCTGCCAGCCGTTCTCGAGGCGCCACAGACCGGCCCTTGTGTCCCAGAAGGCGCGCGCGGCAAAGATGCGGCGGGTGAGTTCGAAGGTGGAGGGGTCGAACTCGAAGACGGAGAGATTGGCGAACTGGTCGCGGTCGGGGTCGAAGAACTGGTAGTTGAAGATGCGGCCCGGCTCGCCCGGGCGTGGGGAGCCGAAGATCCACTTCTGCTCCGGGTGCAGCACGGTCTGCGGCGGGCGGCCCTTGATGATGTTGCGCAGCGCTTCCTGGCGGCGGTTGGCCTGGGGAAGATAGGAGTCGTCGAAGAGGAAGAGGGCGATGGCGAGGACGGCGGCGATGGAGACGACGGGCACGACCAGCCGGTAGAGGCTGATGCCGGTGGCCTTCATGGCGATCAGCTCGGAGTTGCGGTTGAGGACGCCGAAGGTGACCAGCGCGGCGATGAGCACGGCGAGCGGCGCAATCTGGTAGAGCATCGAGGGCGTCAGGTTGGCCAGGTAGGCGCCGACGGTCGACAGCGGAGTGTGGTTGCGGACAATGTCGCCGATCAGCTCGAAGAAGGTGAAGACGAGCATCAGCAGAACAAAGGAGACAAGCACGAGCAGGAAGGTGTTCAGGAACTCGCGCACTACATAGGAGTCGAGGATGCGTGGAAAGGCTCCGCGGGAGCCGGTGCGGGCCGAGCGCGGCTGCAGCCGCTCGAAGAGGCCCTGCAGAGGGGTGCCGTTCCGTCTGGGCGCCTGCGCGCTGCGCGGGGCGCGGGTAAGCCATCCGGTGAGGTGGGCGAGAATCCTTCCTCCGGAGGCCATCTGCCAGAGCAGAAACGCGCCGGCTGCCGCAAAGAGCAGGTTGGCCATCCAGACGCCCAGCGAAGGCGGGATCTTATTCTGTTTGGCGAGCGCGATCCCGGTGTAAGAGAGCACGTAGTAGAGCACCACCAGCAACAGCGTGAAGACGAAGCCGGAGCTCTTGCCGCCGCGGCGCGAGGCCACGCCCAGCGGAACGCCGACGAGCATGAGCACGATGCAGGCTACCGGGAAGGCGAAGCGGTTGTGCAACTCGATCTGGAAGCGGCGCCCATCGGGCCCCTGGCTGCGCTGACGGAGCGCACTCATGGGCAGGGCGAAGATGGCGGTGTCGAGCCGGCCCAGGTGAATGTCGGACTGCTGGTTGAGCGCGAGCGGCCGGTCCGTGGTGGTGAAGGTGGAGATGTTGTACTGGCCGGGCTGCCCGGCAACGGTCTCATGCTCGGCGCCGTTGCGCAACTGCATCAGCAGTTCCTGCGTGGCCGGATCGTTGGCGACGATGGCCGAGGCGGCGGTGGTGATGCGGGGATTGCCGGGGTCGCTGACGTCGGCCATGAAGACCTGCCGCCAATAAGCCGCGCCGGAGCCGGTGCGCACGTCCTGCACATAGAGCACAAAGTTCTTGAAGTCCTCGTAGAAGACGCGCGGCTGAATCTCGTAAGAGGCCTGCGAGGTCTCCAGTTCCTGCTCCATTTCCAGAATGGCGCGGTTGGCGCGGGGCGCCAGATAAAGCGAATTGGCCAGGCCGATCAGCGTGCCACCGATGGCGACGATGGAGGCCACGCGCACAAAGTAGCCGATGCCCAGACCGGAGGCGCGCATGGCGACGATCTCGGAGTCGGAGGCCAGCCGGCTCAATCCCAACAGAACACCGACCAGCACCGCCATCGGAATGGTGACGCGGAATGTGTTGGGCAGCGTGAAGAGGAAGATCTCGAGGACGTTGGTGAAGGTGGAGCTGTTGCGGACGATCATCTCCAGGATGTGGGGAAGATCGCGCATGAAGAGCACAAAGGTGAACAGCGCGCACCCGATGAGAGTGTGGGAGAGGATTTCGCCGAGGATGTAACGGGTGAGGATGCGCACAGGGTTACTCTCGGTTCAGTCTACCGTGGCGGCGCGGTTCTGGGCGAGCCGGAGGGATGGCTGGACCCCGGCGCTCGCTTCGCGGCGGCGTAAAAGGTCTTCTCGCGCCAGAAAGGCGCGCACGGCAGGAGCACCCTGGACCAGATCGGACCAGCTTCGATGACGTGAAAGAGGATATGATGGCGGCAACCGTAACCAGGCGATCCAACTCGAGCGCGGCCTTCCCCGGACGGAGTCGAGCGGATACATGAGGATTTGGAAGGCCCCGTGGACCGGTGTCCGGTTCGGCTCGGATGCCTGCGGAAAGGGTGGGGTTTCCCATGTCGGCGCAAGGACCGGGACGGTATGAGGAGGTTCCCTGCAACCTCTGTTTCGGCCGGGAGGCCACGACGGTCTTCGCGGAAGGGCGGGCGCAGAAACATCGCATCGTGCGCTGCAAGCACTGCGGCCTGCTCTATGCAAGCCCACGCGAGATTGAGCACGAGTACTCCATCTCCTATGACGCGGACATCGATTTCTCGGTGGACGAGGTTGCCGCGAAACGGCTGGAGAAGGAAGAACTCCAGGTGGCCGATTACCGGCAAACGCAGGGCCTGCTCCGGGCCTTGCATCCGGAGCGCGGACGTTTGCTCGAGATCGGCAGCAGCTTCGGCTTTCTGCTGGCGAGCTTTGCCCAGGACGAATGGAAGACCGTGGGCGTCGATCCCTACAGCGGCGCTTGCCGTTATGCCCGGAAACGATTCGGCCTGGATATCCGGGAAGGCATCCTGGAAGAGGCTGGGATCGACGATGGCAGCTGCGATGTGGTGATTATGAACCACGTTATCGAGCATCTGCCGGATCCGCTTGGTACACTGCGCCTGATCCGCCGCGTTCTGAAGCCGGGCGGCCATCTGGTGATTGAAACGCCGCGGTACGACACGTTGACCTTCAAACTGTTGGGCCGGCGCGAACGCAGCATACGCTGCGACGGGCATGTCTACTTCTTCACCGCAGAGACGCTGACGAGGATGTGCGAAGCCGCGGGTTTCCGCCTGACGAAGCGGTGGACGACCGGGCGGAGATTGACGCTGGAAAGGCTGGCCTGGAACCTGGGGGTGGTGTGCCGGGAGGAATGGCTGCGGAAAGGTCTGGAGCGGTTCTCCCGTGCCTGCCGGCTCGACCGGTTTTGGGTCTATCTCAACCTCGGCGACATACAGCGCGTGTGCGTGGAGAAGACTGGGGACCCGGCGTGACCTTTGCGCATGGCGCCGTCCCTACGGGACTCCCGATACATTGTTGGGTACGCCTCTCAGGTAGTTCATCGTGTCCGCGGCGCGGAGGCAGGTGCCTGCAAATCCTCCTTGACTGCGATGCCCGGCGATTCTATTCCATGGGGGGCTTGGCGAGAATTCGATCCACGGGTGGGGCCTAGCCTAACCCGCCCAGCGGTGGTATCGTTCCATGCCAACAGGAGCTGCCTTACCCGCCCCATCAATCTGGAGGAGAGAATGAACAGGACGTTAATCCGCGCTTTTGTGCTGTGCACAGCCGTACTCGCCGCTCTTGCCCCCGCCGTTAGCTCGGCGCCAGGCCCAGAGATCACCGGGAAATGGGTCGAAGTGAACGGCCCGGACAAGGTGGAATTTACAAGCGCGGGCACGTTCTCGGCGGTTATGGCATACGGCATGAACGGCAGCCAGCGAGCCATCTCCGGGAAGTATTTTGTCGATGAAGACAAGATCGCCATTCAGCTAAACGACGACGCTCCGATGACTTGGAAGTTCAAGTTCTCCGGCGGCTACCGGGTCGTCACATACAGCCAGGGCGGCATGGTGAAAGAGGATGGAAGCATGGCGAGATTCGAGAGGCAAAAGTAGCTCTCGTTCAGCCACCGCGCCTCATGGCTCCGAAGACCAGCGGCGCAGGCGTAGGCTGTTGGCCAGCACGCTCACGGAACTCATAGCCATGGCTGCGGCGGCCAGCCACGGGCTGAGGAGAATGTGGAAGGCGGGATAGAGCGCGCCGGCGGCCAGCGGGATGGCAATTACGTTGTAACCGGCGGCCCAGAGCAGGTTCTGGCGCATGATGCGCACCGTCGCGCGGGCCAGGTCGATGGCCGCGGGAATGGCTGCCGGGGTGGGTCGCAGCAGGAGAACGTCACCGGCTTCCTGGGCCAGGTCGGCGCCGGTGCCCATGGTGATGCCGGCGTCGGCTTGGGCCAGGGCGGCGGCGTCGTTGATGCCGTCGCCGACCATGGC
>JBAVMZ010000499.1:0-3245 GCA_049690595.1 Occallatibacter sp.
GCTGTATCTCGGAGGCAAGGCGCCCAAGTCGACGCGACCAACAGGGAGCGGCGACCCTGCACCAAGCTCAATAGGCCACACCAACTCTGGTTTCGCTCTGAAGCAGAACCTGGGGCGCCCGGACCCCGGATTCGATTCGGGTCCGCGGTCACCCACCCTTCGCTAGAAAAAAGCGACGGATGGGGCACCCAGCTTCGTTTACTGATTCTAGAGTGGGTCACCAGCTTAAAGGCCGATCACTTTGTTCCAATCCGAGATATACAAATAGATGCGGTTGAATTCTGTGGGTAGAAGCATTCGATTCGTGAGGGCCATCTTCGCTCTACCTTTCTTCCGGGCGCATCGCAACTCTGGGCCTGCTAATTCGGACAGGCATGACAGGTCCAACGCAGCGCCAACAAGGCTGGTGCTTCCGGTCTTTGTGGAGAACTCTACACCCTATTCACGAGGCCGTGGCCCGGTCAGGGACAGCGAACGCGGACCTCGCAGTCCGCGTTCGTGTTTGGTGCGAGTTGTTGTTGGGTGTTGCTGCACGACTGAAGTCCTGCCCTTTTGCAAGGGGGGCTCCGCCGAGTTCTTCCGCAGCCTCCGAAGTCGTGCCCTTTCAAGGCGGCGAAAAGCAACCGCAGATCCTTCGACTTCGGTCGCTGCGGCGACCTGCGCTCAGGATGACAGCGGAGTCAGGCCTTGGCTAACGCGCCGCCGCCACCCGCTCCCGCACCAGCTCATGCCCGCGGGCGAAGAGGTCTTCCTGGCTAACCTTGCCGGCGGCGACGTCGGCGAGGATGGCGCGCTGGGCGGCATACTCTTTGTTGACGATGCCGGCTTTGGATTGCAGCATCCGCCACGCCTTCCGCCGCTCCACGCAGAACATGACTAACTGGCGCGAGAGCGCGTAGTAAGTCGTCTTGTCGCCGTCGACCACGGTGATATACACGCCGAAGTCGGGGATGAAGCTGCGGTGCTCGGGGTTGAGGTAGTAGCGGTAGACCACATCCTGCTGGGTGATGCGGACCAGCATGTTATCGAGCGGAATGAGCTTGGCCGCGGCGTCGGGCTTGACCTTCTTCAGGTGGTTGCGGAAGCGGGCTTCCGTGGTGCACCAGTGGGCGACGGTGTAGCGGCGCGTCTCGCCGGTCGTCTTGTCCTTGGTCTCGTACCAGTCGAGATCGATGGACGGGTTGCCCTTGATGTCGAGCGTCTCCTGGTAGGTTTCGCCGAGGCGCGGGTTGAAGACGAACTCGGGGGCGCCGCGGGAGTCGCGGACGCGCTGGGCCTGGTGCAGGGCCATGTCGTCGGCGACGCCGTGCTCGGGCTGGCAGGTGGTAAAGGCCTGCAGGAACATGGTGCCGCGATACTCGAGGCCATCGAGGATGGCGCGGTAAAGTTTCGGCGCGTTGGCCATGGAAACCTGCGCGACGAAGGGCGAACCGTGCCCCGCGAGGAAGGTCTCGGCGACGGTCTTCTTCTCAGTGTTCTTGCCCTGGGTGGCCGAGCCGAAGACGTTCATGTCGTTGCCGCCGAGCATCGGCGTCGAGTCGGAGTTCTGTCCGCCGGTGTTGGAGTAGACCTGCGTGTCCAGCATCAGCACCTTGACGTTGGGCCGGTTCTGCAGCATCACCTTCGACGTGTTCTGATAGCCGATGTCGCCGATGCCGCCGTCGCCGCCAACCACCCAGACCTTGGGCAACTCGACGATCTCCTGGTCGGTCATCAGCGCGTCCGTGAAGTGGCTGAGGTGGTAATACTCCTCCTCGTCGAGGACGCTTGCGTTGCCGCCATCGGAAGAAGCTCCGTCGGCTTCCGTGCCGGCGTCGCGGGCGAGGAGGATATCGGCCAGTCGCTCGGGAAGGACGGAGCGGCGGGCGTGATCGACGATGAAGCTCTCGCCCATGAGCCAGCCCACGGTGACGCCGTCCTGGAAGAGGGAGTTCATCCAGGGGTACGGGTGCGGGTTGTTGGGCGCGGTGGAGCCGTAGACGGTGTTGCAACCGGTGTGGGCGGCCATGGCCATGACGCTCATGCCGTTGGCCAGGCGGCCGTCGACGGGCTGGAGGTTCTTGTGGTTGAAGGCCTCGGTGAGCAGGACCGCGGCGATGGCCTCGACCAACTGGGCGTCGGTGAGGAGGCCGTGTTCGGCCTCATAGGCGGCGATGCGAGCCTTGGTGTCCTTGTCGTCCTCGCCGCCCAGGCCGAGAACGAGGTGCGCGATGGCCTTGCGGAGCAGCGCGTACTCGGCCGGGCTGGTGGCCTGGAGAGCGGCGAGACGGGCGACGCCATTCTTTTCGAGTTCACCGGCCTTGGCCAGCAGGCGGTCGCTCTTGGCATGGAAGACCGGGCGCATGTAAGCCTCGGTGACCGCCGCGATGGAGCGCAGAACGCTCTTCTCGCCGCAGCCGGCGCAGGCGCCGTCGCCGGCCACCAGCGCGTCGTAGGTCGAGCGCACCATCAGCATGTTGCGCAGCGTGGCGGTCTTGGAGTCGGCCGGGCTGGCGGCGTTGTAGAGGCCCAGGAACTTCTGCGAGGTGTCGGGGAGCAGGTCGAGGAAGGCGGTGCCGGATTCGTGCTCGGCGTTGATCTCTTCCGTTTCCTGCACCATCTTGAGAGCCTGGTGGTCGCCGCAAGCCGTCACGCAGGCGGCGCAGCCCTTGCAGAGATCGCTGACAAAGATGGAGAAGATGCCGCCGGAGCCGGGCGACTTGCGCTCGGGCGAGCTGAAGATGGCCGTCACCTTCTGGTAGGCCATCGGCACCTTGGCGAGGATGGCAAAGAACTGCTCCTTCGAAGCGCTGGAGAAGCCGTCGAGCTGTTCGGTCACCTCGCGCAGGATGGTAGGCAGCGGCGTGCCCCGCTTGATATCCGCCAACATGCGGGCGCGAGCCTGCCTTTCGATCTCAGGCAGCGCGGTCACGAGCGCGGCGCGGTCTGCCGGGTTGGCCACGTAGTAGTTGACCGCCGTCCGCAGCAGCGTGGAAAGATCCTGCGATGTATTCGGCAGCGCCGTGTCCGGGCAAACTGAGATGCACTCCATGCACTGGGTGCAGTTCTCCGGGATGTAGAGCGGCGTCTCGCGGCGCGCGACATATTTAGAAGCCGTGTCGCCGGTTGCAGCCGCAATCATGCCCAGGGCGGCAAGCGGCGTGGAGGGCTGGTCGTAGCCGAAGCCGGCGCGGAACTCGGCGTCGAAGCTGGCGATGGTGGCGAGCGGCGTGCGCGCGGGCTGGCCGGCGGGCATCGGCGTGGAG